>JBOGYU010000113.1:0-11222 GCA_050696935.1 Solirubrobacteraceae bacterium
CCGCCGCTCCTGCTCCAGCGCAGCGGGCTCGCGTGGTCGCTGCCCGCCGCCGGGCCGGTGCTCGGGCTCGCGGGGCTCGCCGGGGCGTATCCGGCGATCACCGTCGGAGGCGCATGGACGCGCGCCGCCCTCGGCGCGATCGGGATGTGGTGGGTGCTGCTGGCGGAGCCCGGCGCCGAGCTGGAGCAGGTCGTCACATCCGGCGCGCTCCTGCTGATCCCGGTGTGGGCCGGCGCCGCGCTCGTTCTCCCCTGGCTCGTGCGCGGCCGCGCGCTCGCCGTCGACGTGGTCGGCGCCGCGATCTGGGCGTCCGGCCTGGCAGCGACGACGGCCGCGGTGGCGGAGCGCGCCGGGCACGAGCCAGAAGGATTGGTGGTCGGCGCCGTCGTGGCGGGCGCCCTCGCGGTCGCACGGGGTACTGTGAAGACCCCTGTCTGAGGGGGTATGGGTATGCGGCTTACTCCCACTCGCAAGCTCGTGGGAGCGCCTTAGATAGATCATGAGCGTGCTGCGCAACCTCGAATCGAAGATCGCCGGCCTCGTCGAAGGCACGTTCTCGCGCGCCTTCAAGTCCGAGGTGCGTCCCGTGGAGATCGCCCGCAAGCTGGCGCGGGAGATGGACCAGCACCGCGTGCAGTCGCTCTCGCGCACGTACGCGCCCAACGAGTACGCCGTGTGGCTCTCGCCCGACGACCGCGCGCAGTTCGAGGGCTACGAGGACGAGCTCAAGCGTGAGCTGGCCGGCTACCTGCTCGAGCACGCGCGGCGCGAGAAGGTGTCGCTCGTCACCCGCCCGCAGATCGAGTTCCGGACCGACGACCGGCTGCGCCTGGGCGAGTTCGGCATCCAGGCGCGGCTCGTGCGGCCGCCCGAGCGCGCCGAGCAGGAGCCCAGCCAGGGCGACCACGGGCACACCATGGTCTACACCGTGTCCGACCGGCTCGCCGAGCCCCTGCGCGAGCCCGATCCGCGGCGCAGCAGCGCGCGCCTGCGCGTGGCCGGGCGGACGGAGCTGCTCGGCTCCGGCGGCGCGGTGCTGGGCCGCTCGCGCGAGGCGGACGTCATGATCGACGACCCGAACGTCTCCCGCCGCCACGCCGAGGTCCGCCCCTCCGGCGGCTCGTGGATCGTCCGCGACCTCGGCTCCACCAACGGCGTGAAGGTCAACGGGCGGCGAATCCAGGGTCCCCAGTCCCTCCGGCGCGGCGACGTGATCGAGCTCGGGACCGCCCGCGTCACCTTCGAGCTGGAGTAGCCGACATGGCACTGGACCCCGTCGCGGTCGCGCTCAAGTTCGGCTTCCTCGCCGTCCTGTACCTGTTCCTGCTCTGGATGGCCCGCTCCGCGCTGAAGGACCTGCGCCGCGGCGGCGTCGAGGCGGCCCGGCCCGACTACGAGGACGCGACCGGCATGCACGTCGCGTCGGCCGGCCTGGCGGGCGATGGCGCGCAGGGCACGCCCAAGCTGCGCGTGCACAGCGCGGCGGGGCTGCGCGCGGGGTCCGCCTATGATCTGTCCGAGGGCGCCCTGCTGGGGCGGGGCGACTCGGCGGACATCCGCCTCGAGGACACGTTCGCCTCCTCCAACCACGCACGGCTGGTGCCTCAGGGAGAGGTGATGGTGCTGGAGGACCTCGGCTCGACCAACGGCACCTACCTCAACGGGGAGCCGCTGCGAGGGCCCCAGCCGCTCCATGTGGGTGACAGCATCCGCATCGGGGACTCCGAGTTCACGTTCGAGCGATGAGTAACGTCGCCCGCAGGACGTTCGCTCGCGTTGTCCGAGGGCGAAACCCGTGTTAAGAATCTCCGAACAGTGGCACGCCTCCGATCTCGGGAGGCAGCGGCAGGGCAACGAGGACAACTACTTCGTGCGCGCGCCCCTGTTCGTGGTCGCCGACGGGATGGGCGGCGCGCAGGCGGGCGAGGTGGCGTCCGAGATGGCCGTCCAGTCGTTCGACGGCGGGCTGCCCGACGGCACGCCGGCCGAGGGGCTCGTGCACGTCATCGAGGGCGCCAACCAGCGGATCCACGAGCGCTCGCGCGCCGAGGCGCAGCGGGCCGGGATGGGCACGACGGTCACCGCGGCCTACGTGGGGGAGGCCGACGTCACGATCGCCCACGTCGGCGACTCGCGGGCGTACCTGCTGCGCGACGGCGACCTCGTGCGCCTCACCCGCGACCACTCGCTGGTCGGCGAGCTGGTGGCGCGCGGCAAGCTGACCGAGGAGCAGGCCGAGTCGCACCCCCAGCGCTCGGTGATCACGCGCGCGCTCGGGCCCGAGCCGCACGTGCAGGTGGACGTGCAGGCCTACCAGGCGCGTGCCGGCGACCTCTTCCTGCTGTGCTCGGACGGCCTGACCTCGATGGTCCCGGAGGGGCGCGTGAAGCCGATCCTCGAGGGCGCGACGTCGCTCGAGCAGGCCGGCCGCGAGCTGATCGCCGCCGCCAACGAGGCCGGGGGGCGCGACAACATCACCGTCGTCCTGTTCCGGCTCGAGGAGGTGGGCGACGGCGGCGGCACGCCGGCGGAGGCCGTCGAGTACGACACGTGGGAGGGCGAGGCGCTCGGCGGGCCGCGGCAGGGCACCACCAGGCCGGAGGCGCACGCCAGCGACGAGGTCGAGGCCGAGTACCGCCGCACCGGGACGACGGCCCTGTCGGCCGTGCGCCCGCGTGCGGAGCCGATCGAGGAGGAGCCGGCCCCGGCGCAGCGACCGCGCCGCACCCGGCGCCGGCGCCGCGTGCCGGGAGCGCTGATCGCGGTCGCGATCGCCCTCGCGATCGTCCTGGCGGGCCTGTGGACCGCCTCCCGCGCGGTCTACTTCGTTGGCGTCGAGGAGCGCACCAACGTCGTCACGATCTACCGCGGGCTGCCGTACGAGCTGCCCTTCGGGATCGACCTCTACGAGCGCTACTACCCGTCGGGCGTGACGCTCCAGTCGATCCCGACGGCGCGGCGGTCGACGTTCACCGACCACCGGCTGCGCTCCAAGGACGACGCCGAGAACCTCGTCACCGAGCTCGAGCGGGGCCGCATTCAGTGAGCGCCCGCAACCGGGAGCTGCTCGCCCTCGTCCCGGCCTCCCTGCTCCTCACGGCCGGCTTCGCCGCCATCTTCATCCAGCAGTCGGAGGTCCTCTCCGACGTCTCGCTGACCTACGGCGCGATCTTCCTCGGCCTGTGCGTGGCCGGGCACCTGTTCCTGCGCTTCACGCTGCCCTACGCGGACCCCTACCTGTTCCCGCTCGTATCCGTGCTGGCGTGCTTCGGCCTCGTGGTCATCTACCGGATCGACGACGAGCTGGCGCGCGAGCAGGCGCAGTGGTTCGTGGTCGGCCTCGTGCTGTTCGCGGCGACGATCCTGCTGCTGCGCGACCTGCGGGTGCTGGAGCGCTACCGCTACACGATCGCGCTCGCCGGGCTGTTCCTGCTGTTCCTGCCGCGCGTGCCGGGGATCGGCGAGCAGGTCAACGGCGCCTACCTCGGCGTCTCGATCGGCCCGATCTCCTTCCAGCCCTCCGAGTTCGGCAAGATCGCGATCATCGTCTTCCTGGCGGCGTACCTGCGGGACACGCGGCAGGTGCTCGTGCAGGGCTCGCGGCGGATCCTCGGCGTGACCATCCCGCCGCTCAAGCACTTCGGCCCCCTGCTGGTGGTGTGGGGAGCGGCGATGCTGATGCTCGTCTTCATCCGCGACCTCGGCTCGTCGCTGATGTACTTCGGCGGCTTCCTGGCGCTGCTCTACGTGGCCACGAACCGGCTCTCGTTCGTGACGATCGGCGGGGCGATGTTCGCGCTCGGCGCGTGGTTCTTCGCCCGCACCGTGAGCCACGTGCAGGACCGCGTGGACATCTGGCTGGACCCGTTCAACCCCGACTGGGTGGACCGCGAGGGCTACCAGATCGCCCAGTCGCTGTTCGCGCAGGCCGACGGCGGGCTGTTCGGGACCGGGCTGGGCGGATCACTGCTGCGCGGGCCGGGGGGCGAGACGCTGATCCCGGCGCCCCACACGGACCTCATCTACGCGGTGATCAGCAACGAGCTCGGGCTGGTCGGCGCCTGCGGGCTGATCCTCGTCTACATGCTGCTGGTGGAGCGCGGATTCCGCACCGCCACGCTGGCCGCCGACTCGTTCTCGAAGCTCTTGGCCGCCGGGCTGACCGCGGTGTTCGCGCTCCAGGTGTTCGTGATCGTCGGGGGCGTCACGCGCGTGATCCCGCTCACCGGCGTGACGCTGCCGTTCGTGTCCTACGGCGGCTCGTCGATCGTCGCGAACTTCGTGCTGCTCGCCCTGCTGCTGCTGGTCTCGGACCGCGCGCGGCGGCCCGCGGGCGCCTCCGGGCGCCGGGGGCTGCGGTGAACGCACCCGTCATCCGCCTGTTCGGGCTCGTGATCGTGCTGTTCGGCGTGCTCGTCGGCTTCACGTCCCGCTGGACGGTGTTCGAGGCCGAGGCGCTGCGCGAGAACCCGAACAACCGCCGCGTCCTGTTCGCCGAGCAGCTGATCAAGCGCGGGATCATCCGGGCGGCGGACGGGACCGTGCTGGCCGGCAACCGCGCGCTCCCGCGCGAGCGCTACGGCCGCCGCTATCCGGAGGGCGAGCTGTTCTCGCACCCGGTCGGCTTCACGTCGCTCGACCGCGGGCGCACCGGCCTGGAGGAGTTCTACAACGATCCGCTGACCGGCAGGCGAACCGACGCCATCGGGGCGCTCGAGCGCCTGCTCGGCCCGCAGAAGATCGGCGACGACCTCACCACCACGCTGGTCCCGCGGGCCCAGGAGGCCGCCTACCGCGGGCTCGGGGACCGCCCGGGCGCGGTGGTGGCGCTCGACGTCGAGACCGGCGCGGTGCGCGCGCTGGCGGCGACGCCGACGTTCGACCCCACGGAGCCGGCGAACGCCGAGACGTTCAGCCGCGCCACCCAGGGCCGCTTCCCGCCCGGCTCGACGTTCAAGACGGTGACCGCCACCGCGGCGCTCGACTCCGGGCGCTACGAGCCCGGCTCCCAGGTCAGCGGCGAGAACGGGAAGGTCATCTCCGGCACGCCGCTGAACAACTTCGGCAACGAGGACTTCGGGCAGATCGACCTCACGTTCGCGCTCACCAACTCGGTGAACACGGTCTGGGCAGAGGTCGGCGAGGAGCTCGGCAAGGAGACGATGGGGCAGTACATGGAGCGGTTCGGCTTCTACGAGGACCCGCCGATGGACTATCCCGACGGGCAGATGGTCCCGAGCGGCGAGTACGGGCCGCGTGGCCGGCTGCTCTCCCCCACCTCCGACCAGATCGACGTCGGGCGGATGGCGATCGGTCAGGACAAGCTGCTCGTGACGCCGCTGCAGATGGCCACGGTGGCGCAGACGATCGCCAACGGCGGCGTGCCGATGGAGCCGCGGCTGGTCGAGAAGGTGCTCGACCCCGACGGGCGGACGATCGACGAGCCGCTGCCGGACGAGGCCGAGCGCGTGATGTCGGAGGAGACGGCGGCCGCGCTCGGGGACATGATGCGCAACGTCGTGCGCGAGGGCACCGGCACCGCCGCCGCGCTCGAGGGCGTGGAGGTCGCCGGCAAGACCGGCACGGCGGAGATCGACATCGCGGCCGGGATCAACACGCTGTGGTTCATCGGCTTCACCGACGAGTTCGCGGTCGCGGCCGTGCTGGAGCGCCAGCAGGGCGGCTTCGGTGGCACGGAGGCGGCGCCGATCGCGCGCGCGGTCCTGCGGGCGCTGGGTGAGTGAATGCAGGGCGTCGACCGCGACACGATCATCGACGGCCGCTACAAGGTGCTGAAGCGGCTCGGCTCCGGCGGGATGGCCGACGTCTACTGCGCCGAGGACCAGCAGCTCGGCCGCCGCGTCGCGCTCAAGCTCCTCTACCGGCGTTTCGCCGAGGACGAGCAGTTCGTGGAGCGCTTCCGGCGTGAGGCGTCGAGCGCCGCGGGCCTCTCCCACCCGGGGATCGTCGCGATCTTCGACCGCGGGGAGTGGGACGGCACCTACTACATCGCGATGGAGTTCATCGAGGGCCGCACGCTCAAGGACGTCATCCGCGAGCGCGGCCCCGCGCCGTCAGAGGCGGCGATCGACGTCGTGACCCAGATCCTGCGCGCGGTCCGCTTCGCGCACAAGCGCGGCGTCGTGCACCGGGACATCAAGCCGCACAACGTGCTGATCGACCCCGACGGCCGGATCAAGGTGACCGACTTCGGGATCGCCCGCGCCGGCGCGTCGGACATGACCGAGACGGGCTCGATCATGGGCACGGCGCAGTACCTCTCCCCCGAGCAGGCGCAGGGCCATCCGGTGGACGCGCGCTCGGACCTGTACTCGATCGGGATCGTGCTCTACGAACTGCTCACGGGGCGGGTGCCGTTCGACGCGGAGTCGGCCGTCACCGTCGCGCTCAAGCAGGTCTCGGAGGACCCGGTCCCGCCGTCGCAGCTCAACGACTCGGTGCCGCCGGCGCTCGAGGGGGTGGTGCTGCGCGCGATGGAGAAGGAGCCGGCGCGCCGGTTCGCGGACGCCGACGAGTTCATCGGCGCGCTCGAGGCCGCGCGCGAGGCGCCGCTGGAGGTGCTCGCGCCGCCGCCGGTGCCCGTGGAGGAGTACCTCGAGGAGGAGGACCGGCGCTCGCGCCGCTGGTGGCTGTGGCTGCTGGTGCTGCTCGCGCTCGCGGCGATCGCCGTGGGGGCGTACCTGGCGCTGCGGCCGGAGCAGCTGCAGGTGCCCGACGTGGTCGGCCTGCGCTCGGCGACGGCCGCCCAGGCCCTGCAGAACCGCGGCTTCGAGGTCGACGTGGTGCCGGTCACCAACGAGCGCGTGGCGCGCGACCGCGTGGCGGCGCAGGACCCGCTCCCGGACACGATGGCGCCCGAGGGGTCGACCGTCACGATCACGGTGTCGACGGGTCCGGGGCAGGCGCCGATCCCGTCGGTCGCCGGGCTGCCCCGGCGCGAGGCGGAGGACCGGCTGCGCGAAGCGGGCTTCGAGCCCGAGGTCGAGCGCGCCTTCTCCGACGAGGTGGAAGAGGGCCGCGTGATCTCCAGCTCGCCATCCGAGGGGACGACCGTGGAGCTCGGCACCACCGTGACGCTGCGGGTCTCGCGGGGGCGCCAGCCGGTCGAGGTGCCGGACGTGGTCGGCGACACCGAGGAGAACGCCCGCAGCGCGCTCGAGGCCGCCGGGCTGACGGTGGAGACCACCGACCGGGAGTCCGAGGACGAGGAGCCGGGCACCGTACTCGAGCAGGACCCGGCGGCGGGCGAGGAGGTGGCCCCCGGCTCGACCGTCATGCTCACCGTCGCCGAGGCGCCGCCGGACGTCGCGATCCCGGACACGGTGGGCCAGGCCGAGGACGAGGCGCGGGAGGCGCTGGAGGAGGAGGGCTTCGAGGTCCGGGTGCGCGAGCAGACCGTGACCGACGCGACGCAGGACGGCACGGTGGTCGACCAGAACCCGTCCGGCGGCGAGGAGCGGCCCGAGGGCTCGCGCGTGACGATCGTCGTCGGGCGGTTCGAGGAGCCGCCCGTCGAGCCGTCGCCGGAGCCCGAGCCGACCGTGGAGCCGGCGCCGTGAGGGTCGCCGTCCTGGCGGGCGGCCGCTCCTCCGAGCACGAGGTCTCCCTGAGCTCCGCGGCGTTCGTGCGCGAGGCGTGCGCGGCGGCGGGCCACGACGTGCTGGCGGTCACGGTCGAGCGGTCGGGAGCGTGGACGCTCGACGGCGGTGAGCTGGCGCTGCGGCCCGGGGGCGGGCTCGTCGGCGCCGACGCGGTGTTCCCCGTGCTGCACGGCCCGTTCGGGGAGGACGGGACCGTGCAGGGGCTGCTGGAGCTGCTGGACGTGCCGTACGTCGGCGCGGGCGTGCTCGCCTCCGCGCTGTGCATGGACAAGGTGGTCTTCAAGGAGGTACTGGCGGCGGCGGACGTGCCCCAGGTGGGCTACGCGGCCGTGCGCGAGCCGCTCTGGCGGAGCGATCCCGGCGCCGTCATGGACGCCGTCGCCGATCTCGGCACGCCGGTGTTCGTCAAGCCCGCCCGTCTGGGCAGCTCGGTCGGCATCAGCAAGTCCGGCGAGGGCGGCCTGGAGCTCGCGGGCGCGCTCGACCTCGCGTTCGAGCACGACGGGCTCGCGATCGTCGAGGCGTTCTCGGGCGGCATGGAGGTCGAGTGCTCGGTGATCGGCCTCGGCGAGCCGGAGGTCTCGATGCCGGGGGAGATCGTCGTGAACGCGGACTGGTACGACTACGAGGCCAAGTACACGCCGGGCGGGATGGAGCTGGTGGCTCCCGCGCGGCTACCCGAGGCGGTGCGCGAGGAGGTCCGGCGGCTGGCGGCCGACACGTTCGTGCGCGTGGGCTGCGCCGGCCTGGCGCGGGTGGACTTCTTCGTGGAGGGCGACCGGGTGCTCGTGAACGAGCTCAACACCATGCCCGGGTTCACCGAGACCAGCGTGTTCCCGAAGCTGTGGGAGGCCGGGGGCCTGCCGGCGCCGGAGCTCTGCGACCGCCTGCTCGGCTACGCGGTCGAGCGCTACGAGTCAGAGCGCGCCGGCCACGCTTTCTAAAGGGGAAAGGGGACAGTCCCCTTTATCTTCGTTTCGCGCCGTGCGGGCAACCCCGGCCCAAGGGGGACTGTCCCCTTTAGGTTTGGCCCTCCGGGGCGGTGAGGGCGATCTCGGCGACCTCGGCGCGCTCGGCGCCCTCGGCGAGCTCGGTGATCCAGACCAGGTAGTAGCGGTAACGGGTGCCGCCGGTCTCGAGCTCGAAGGTCTGCTTGTCGCGGCGGATGGTCCCGCCCTCCAGCCGCGTCCAGCCCTCGAGGTCATCGGGCGGCGGGCCGTCGCCCGGCGCCGCGTGGATCTCCACGCGGAAGCCCGGCTCGGGGGTCTGGATCTCGATCCCGGTGGCGGCGACGCCCGGGTCCGCGTCGACGTAGATGCCCACGCCCGGCTTGCCGGCGCCCTCGATCCCGGCGCTGTAGCCCTCGGTGCTCCACGTCGTGTCGGTCGCGCGGTCGACCGCCAGCGGCGCCTCGTCGGAGTGCTCCTCGCCGTCGCCGAGCGGGTCATAGTCGGCCGCGGAGTCGCGCTTGAGCGAGATCACCACGTCGCCGGGCGGCGCCTCGATCTGGCCACGGCCCGTGCCGCGCTGCGTGCGCTCGACGCCCTCCCTGGCCAGCAGCGCGATCGCGCCCACGCCGGCGCCGAGCAGCGCGATCACGGCCAGCACCGGGATCGAGTGGCGCAGGCGGAAGGGCAGCCGGCGCCGGGCCGACGGGGGCAGCGTGCGCAGCACGGCGGTCGCCTCGCCGGTGGACTTGCCGGAGCGGGCGGCCTCGATCGCGAGCGCCTCCTCGAGGTCGGCGACCAGGGCCGTGGCCTCCGGGTAGCGGCGGCGGAGGTCCTTGTCGGTCATCCGGTCGAGCACCGAGGCAAGCGTGGCCGACGCCTCCGGCCGGCGCGCCTGCAGGTCCGGCATGTCCTCGCGGACGTGCTTCATCGCCACGGAGACCTGGTTCTCGCCGTGGAACGGGACGTCGCCGGTGAGCATCTCGTACAGAACGACGCCGAGCGAGTAGATGTCGGACTGGCCGTTGACGTCGTGGCCGAGCGCCTGTTCGGGCGAGACGTAGTCCGTGGTGCCGAGCACCCGGCCGTCTGCGGTCAGCCCCTCCTGGTCGAGCGTGCGGGCGATCCCGAAGTCGGTGACCTTGGCGGAGCCCTCCTCGTCGATCAGGACGTTCTGGGGCTTGACGTCGCGGTGCACGATGTTGTGCGAGTGGGCGCAGCCGAGCGCGCGGGCAATCTCGATCGCGTAGGCGATCGCCTCGTCCATGGGCAGCCGGCCCATCCGGCGGATCCGCTCCTTGAGCGTCTCCCCCTCGACGTACTCGAAGACGATGTAGGGGCGGCCCTCGTCCTCCCCCGCGTCGATCACGCCGACGATGTGCGGGTGGCTGAGCTGGGCGACCGCGCGGGCCTCGCGGCGGAACCGCTCGAGCTGGTCGGAGTCGGACGCGATCTCGCGGTGCATGAGCTTGATCGCGACCCGGCGCTCGAGCGTCTGGTCCGTCGCGAGGTAGACCGTCGACATCCCGCCGGCGCCGATCTGGGCGTCGAGTCGGTAGCGGCCGCTGAGCTGCATCCCCACGAGCGTGCTCATCTGGTCGCCCCTATTGTGGCCGATGTGCCGAGGGTCGCCGTCACGGTCTTCACTGATCCGTTCTGCCCATGGTCATGGGCGGCCGAGCCGCAACTCCGCCGCTTGGCTGTCGAGTTCGGCGCCGGACTGGCATACACCTTCGTGATCGTGGGGTTGCGGCGCCGGATCGAGCCGGCCGACGCGACCCGGCTGGCGCTCGACTGCGTGGACGCGGCGGCGGAGAGCGAGATGCCGGTCGACCCGCGGGTGTTCCTGCGCGACCCGCCGTCCTCGACCCATCCGGCCGGGCTGGCGGTCGCCGCGGTGGCCGAGCAGGGCGACCCGGCGCCGTTCATCCGGCGGCTGCGGGAGGCGATCCTGCTCGAGGGGCGGCGGATGGACACCGCTCCGGCGCTGCTCGACGCTGCGCGGGAGACCGGAGGGCTCGACCTGGAGCGGCTGAAGGTGGACTTCGGCTCCAACGCGATCCTCGAGCGGTTCGCCGCCGATCTCGAGCGGGGTCGCGGCGTGACGACGCCGGCGTTCGCGTTCGGCGACGGGCCGCGGGTGGAGCGGTACGGCCCGTACGAGCGGGTGCGCGAGGCGGCGCTGTCCGCCGGCGCGCCGGTCGCGGGCGACGGGTTCCCGGGCGTGGAGGAGGCGCTGCGCCGGTTCGGCGCGCTGACCACTCCGGAGGTCGCGGCCGCCTGCGACCTGCCGGGCCCGCGGGCGCCCGCCGAGCTCTGGCGCCTCGCGCTGGAGTGGCGCGTGCGGCCGCGCCGCGTGCCCGGCGGCGAGCTGTGGACTACGGGTTGACCGAGCGCCCCGACCAGGTCCGCCAGTCCGAACCGCCTTCGTCCTCGCGCGACGACCCCTGGTCGCCGGCGGGGGCGTCCGCCGCCGCCTCGCCGCGAGACGGTTCGTCGGCCGCCGCCTCGCCGCCAGACGACTCGTCGGCCGCCGCCTCGCCGCCAGACGGTTCGTCGGCCGCCGGCGGCGCCTCGAATGGCGCGGGCTCGACGCGCGCCGCCGCCGGCTCGGTTGTCGGGGCCGGCGACTCGTCGTCGCGGGCATCCGGCT
>JBOGYU010000114.1:0-11110 GCA_050696935.1 Solirubrobacteraceae bacterium
CTGCGCGTCCGCCTGGCAACGCGGTTCGCCGCCCTCGCCGCCGCCGTCGCGCTCAACCACCGCCTCGGACGCCCCAGCCGATCGCTGGCCTGCTACACGACCTGAGCCCGTGGCACAACTCATCTAGACCTAGAGAACCGCCTGACGGCAGTCTTTACCGGCCGCCTACCGTTCGGCAACCGCCTTCGCGTCTCCTGTCCCGGACCCACCAAAGGAGACGTGAATGAACCTCACGACAGGACGCATCGGCCGAACGGCGGTGGCGCTGACCGCTCTCGCCGGCGGCCTCGGCGAGCAGCTCCTGATCGGCGGGCGCGGCAACGACGTCGTGTCCGGCGGCGACGGCGACGACCCGGCGCTGCTGGGCGTCGGCGATGACACCTTCGCCTGGGTCCCTGCAGCGACTGCGATTCACGCGCAACGTCGCCAATGTCGTGATGGACCTCGGCGGCGTCGAGGACGCCGGCTTCCGGGCCGCGGGCGGCGCCGACACGATCGTCGTCGGGGACCTCACCGGCACCGAGGCCGGCGGCGTCGACCTCGACCTCGGCAGCTTCGGCGACGCCGACGGGCAGGTGGACACGGTCATCGCGAACGGCACGAACGACCGCGTGGAGGTGAGGACGCTCGACGCCGCAGACACGGTCCGCACGGGCGTGGCGCTCTCCGGCCCGGCGGGGATCACGATCGACGGCGGCGGCGCGGCCGACCTCGTGGTCACCGGCACGGCCCGCCGCGACGCGTCGGGCTCACGAGCGCGGGGGCGCAGGTCATCGCGGAGAGCCTGCCGGCCCGCACGCGGATCTCCGGCGCCGAGCGGGCCCAGGACCGGCTGGTCGTCGAGACGCTCGAGGGCGACGACGGCCGTCACGTTCGAGTCGCCGTGCCGGTGAGCCGTTCGGGTCGAAGATGTCGGCGGCCGTGACGGCGAGCAGGTCGTCGGCGCCGGTGACGTGCTCGCGCGCGCAGATCGAGTAACGCAACCGGTCGGGGTCGGTGCCGGGCAGCGCGTCGGCCTTTCGCTCCAGGGCACGGCGCAGGCGCGCGCCATCGACGTGTCGGGTTCACTTCGCCTCGCGCGGCGAGCCGCACCAGGTGTTCGCAGAAGGCGGCTTCGTAGCGCTCGCCCATGAAGTCGTCGAGCTCGCTCTCAAGTACGGGCAGCAGCGAGTCGCCGAGGCCCCGTTCGATCGCGGTGCGGTGGGGATCGACGAGCTGGAGCCAGAATGCGAGGAAGTTGTCGGCAATGCGTTGACGACGGCGGCGTGTGAGCGCGTCGCGCTCCGTTACGGGCACGACCCGCTCAAGCAGCCGCACCTGCACGAGCCGGTCGAGCACGCGGCCCGGCTCGGCGCGCACCGCGTCGCGGATCTCGTGGTGCTTGGTGCGGCCCGTGGCGACGACCCGCAGCGCAAGAGCCGCGAGGTCACCGCCCTCCGCCTCCGTCTCCAGCACGAGTTGCCCCCTCGGTGAGCATCGGCGTGCCGGGGGCGCCGACGAGGCGGGAGAGGTTCTCGCGAATGCCGGCCGCCTGGTCCCACCAGCACGAGCCAAGATTAGCGACACTGCACGTCGCCGACCTTTCATGTCGGCGACGTTTGATCCTCACGACCTCGCAGCTGGTCGCCGTTGCGGTAGTCCGAGGAAGCTCGCGGTGCAGCCACGAGACGTAGTACTGTCCGCGCCGCCGGGACAGGCACACGTCAGATGTTCGGCGGGGTCCGATGTGGCTCCGGAGTGGCAGGCGAAGGGGGGAAGGATGCTGTTTCGGTTGAAGGTTTCGGCACGACTGCGCCGGGGTGGGGCAGTGGCGGTCGGATTGCTGCTGGCGGCCGCACTGCTGCCGGCATCGGCGCAATCCCATTGGAGCCCGGCCGCCGGCGGCTGGGGATTGGGCGGCGGCGCCTGGGGATGGGGCGGCGTCAGCGCTCTGCAGGAGGACGTCGACGCCGTCGCCGACCTCCCACGGGTCGGTCACCGGCCGTGCGTTCAGGGCTTCGCCGGCCCGTTCCGCTGTCACATGGCCGATCTCATGACGTTCCTGCCCATCGACGAGATGGGTGGCGGCCCGGGCAGCATCTACGGCGGCGCGGGGAACGACGTGTGGGGCTGGACCGACCCGGAGACCGGCACCGAGTGGATCATCGCCGGCCGGTCGAACGGGACCTCGTTCATCGACATGGACGACCCGAAGAACCCGGTGTTCGTCGCCAACCTGCCGGCCCACGGGGTGACCGAGCTCCACAGCGACATGAAGGTCTACAAGGACCACGCGTTCATCGTCAAGGACCACCGTGACAACGGCATCCAGGTCTTCGACCTCACCCGGCTGCGCGACATCGACTACGACGATGCTCCTGTCACCGTCGACGCCGACGCCGTCTATGAGGGGATCAGCAACGCGCACGACATCGCGATCAACGAGGACACCGGCTTCGCGTACGCGGTGGGCGCGACGAGGGACGTTGCCGGCGTGCCGCCCTGCCACGGTGGCGGGCTGCACATCGTCGACATCCGCGAGCCGCAGAACCCGACCTACGCCGGCTGCTTCGACGACGACGGCTACACGCACGACGTGCAGTGCGTCGTCTACAGCGGCCCCGACGAGCGGTACCACGGGCGGGAGCTGTGCTTCGCCGCGAACCCGAGCTCCGCGGTCATCGACGCGCTGACGATCGTCGACGTGACCGACAAGTCGAACCCGGTGATGGTCTCCCAGGTCTTCGAAGGCGAGCCGAACACGTACAGCCACCAGGGATGGCTGACCCCGGACCAGCGCTACGTGCTGCACGACGACGAGAGCGACAACGGGGCCAGCTCCGCAGCGATCCAGGGCCGGACGCGGACGAGGGTGTTCGACGTGACGGACCTGGAGCAGCCGTTCGTGCAGTCGGTCTACCACGGCGAGACCCGCGCGCCCGCGCACAACCTCTACACCCGCGGACGCTACATGTACAACGCGAACTACATCGACGGGCTGCGGGTCGTCGACATCACCAAGATCGACCACCCGGGAGACGAGTTCGCTCCCGAGACGCCCTCCGCGCCCGACCACCAGGGGCTGCGGGAGGTCGCGTGCTTCGACACCGACCCGTTCCGCGACGACATGGGCGTGTTCCCCAACGGAAGGACCGCCTGGGGCGCCTCTTGGAGCAACTACCCGTACTTCAAGAGCGGCGTCGTGGTCGTCAGCGGCTTCGAGGGCCTGTTCCTGGTGAAGCCGCGGCTGGGCGTGCCCGCCGCGTCCCCGCCGGCCGCGGGCAAGAATCCGCCCACTGGCAACCGCGAGAGCGACAGCCGCTCCGCCGCCTGCCTCCCCGCCGAGTGAGGTAGCAACGTAGCCAAGGTGAGCCCGCCCCGTCCCACAGGACGGGGCGGGCTGACAGAACGTGAGCCGCCCGGAGGGGCATTGCGCGTCAGTGGCTCGCCGCGGGCCACGCGGCGGCCATGCGGATCTCGATGTGGGTCTCCGGTGCTGATCATTGCGACATTGCACCCCGTCGGCAGGGGCCGTGTCCAATACATCTCTCCGCCCTGCGATTGGCCGCGCTCATGGCGGGCGACGGCGCGAGACCGGCGCCTTGGCGCACGGATGTTGCCGCGCGCGCGTGGGCCGCGCTGCATCTCGCCTCCGCGCTGCTGCTGCCGCGCGCGGACCTGACGGTCGGCACCTGGGACCGCCACCTCCATCGGGCGGTGGCGGCACAAGGTGTGTCACTGCTGCCCGAGCAGCTGCCCTGATCGGCACGCTCGCGTGACGGCGAACACTGGACGGCAGGCGCGAGCCGCCCCACGCGGCGCGATCGTCAGCTCGGCTGCGGGGCCGTCCCGGCGGCGAGCGCGTGGACGGCTTCGGTGGTCAGGCCTTGCCCGCCGATCGCCCAGTCGCCGCTCTTGACCTCGTCGATGACGCACCAGGTGACGCCGCGCATGTTCTCGCCCTCGACGCTGACCATCGCGTCGGTGAGCCGCTCGGCGATCTGGTTCTTCTGCTCGGGCGTGAAGACGCCCTCGATGACCTTGACATTGATGAGGGGCATGTACCGCTCCTTCGTGGTGATGGACCGATGCGCGGGAGTTCACCAGCGCGCCGTGTGACGGCGCGTGTGAGCAAACGGCGGCCGCCATGACCAGCAGGCTGCGACAATGCGGTTACGATCGGCGCTGACCCGATGTCGCTCGCCATCCATCTGCTCGGCAGACCGCACCTCGAGCGCGACGGCGAGCGCGTGGCGAGGCCGCGCGGCCACAAGGCCTGGGGGCTGGTCGCCTACCTCGTACTGAGCCGAGTCAGCAGGCCCTCGCGGGAGCACCTCGCTGAGCTGCTCTTCACAGGAGCCGACGATCCGCTCGGCTCGCTGCGCTGGAACCTGGCCGAGCTTCGCCGGGCACTGGGCCCGGCCACGCTGCCCCGTGGCTCCACGGAGCTCGCGCTCCTCCCGGGCACGTTTGTGGACGTCGACGCCCTGATCCGTGGAACCCCGCAGGAGGCGGTCGCGATCCCCGGCCTCGGCAGCGAGCTGCTCGAGGGGATGGAGTTCGGCAACTCACCCGCCTTCGAGACCTGGCTCCTCAGCGAGCGCCGCCGTCTGCTTGGCGCGGCCGAGGCGGCCCTCCACGAAGCCGCGCTCGACCGCCTGGCGGCGGGGGAAGCGGCCGCCGCCGCTCGAGTTGCGGCGCGCCTCGTCGAGCTGAACCCCTACGACGAGAACTTCCAGGAGCTGCTCGTCCGCAGCTACTCCGAGGCAGGTGATCGGGAGGCGGCGAATCGGCAGGTCGCGGCCTGCGTGGAGCTCTTTCGGGCGGAGCACGGTAGGGATCCCGGTGCCGCCCTCTTTCGCGCCGCACAGGCGACGCCGCCGGCCCCCGTCCCCGCCGGAGCCGGCGGAAAGCAGGCCGCCCGTGCGCGCCTGGAGGCGGGGGGCTCGGCGATCCACGCGGGCAGCTTCGATCCGGGCGTTCGCTCGCTGGCTCGCGCGGCGGCCGAGGCGAAGGCGTGCGGCGCGCACGAGCTGGAGGCGGAGTCCTGGCTCGCCCTCGGTACGGCGCTGGTCCACTCGGCCCGCGGGCGCGACGAGGAGGGTGCCAATGCGCTGCTTCGTGCCACCTGGCTCGCCGAGGAGCACGGGCTGGGTGACCTCGCCGCCGCCGCCCACCGCGAGCTTGCGTACGTCGACATCCTGCAGGCGCGCTACGCCCGCTGCGCCCAGCGCCTGGAGCGCGCGGGCGCGCTGGCCGACTCGGACGAGGAGCGGGCCGGGGTCGAGGCGATGCTCGGCCTGGCGGCCGCGGACACGGGCGCCCACGAGCGGGCGCTCGCTCACCTGTGGCTGTCGGTCGAGCTGGCAGAACGGGCCGGCAGCCGCCAGCAGGCTTCGTTCTCGCTCTCGTTCGTCGGTCGCTCCCTTTTCCTGCGCGAGGAGCTCGACGCTGCCCGAGCGGCGCTCGAGCGTTCGCTCGCGCTCGCGCGCGAGAGCAAGTGGGTCGCCTTCGAACCCTGGCCGGAATCCTGGCTCGCCGAGGCCGACCTGGCGAGTGGCGAGCTGCCCGCCGGCCGCGAGCGCTTCGAGCATGCTTGGGCGCTGGCTTCCGAGCTCGGCGACCCCTGCTGGGAGGGCGCCGCCGGCCAGGGCCTTGGCCGGATCGCCTGCCTGGAGGGGAAGGTCCCCACCGGCCTGCGCATGCTCGAGGAGGCGCGGCGGCGTGCGGGGAGCTTCGCCGACACCTACGTGTGGGTCGAGGCGTACGCCCTCGCGGAGCTCGCGTCGGCGGCGGTTGCAGCGCAACATCGCCGCGCGCGCGAGTGGGTAGAAGATCTCACCTCGCTGGCAGCGCGGACCGGCATGCGCGAGTTCGCGGTCAGGGCGTACCTGCTGCGCGCAGACCTCGGCGATCGGAGCGCCCTCGACTCGGCCGCGATCCTCGCGGCCGAGGTCGAGAACCCGGCGCTCTGGGGTCGCATCCAGGACCTGCGCGCCGCTGTTGCTGCCTGATCCGGGAAGCAGCGCTCTCGTCGCCGAGCTGTTGCCTATGCCGAGCCGGCCTGCGCGTCCGTCTGACCCGCGAGCTCCCGGTTCTCCGGCACGAACTTGCTCGCGATGAACGTCGCACCCTGCGTGTCGGCGATCACGGTCATCCTGACCCAGGGGGCGTCGAGCGGCGGGACGATCACCTTGCCGCCCAGCTCGGTCGCCTTCGCGGCGGTGGCGTCTGCGTCGTCGACCGCGAAGGTCACGTTCCAGTGCGCCGCGACGTCCGGCTGGTCGTCGGGGATCGGGCTGATGGTCGCCACGACGTCCTCGAAGCCCGCCGGAGCGCCGGCCTCGGCCATCTGCTTGCGGAGGTCGGGATTGCCCTGCTCCAGGTGGTCGCCGTAGCCGGGCAACGTCCACATCTCGGCGCCGCCCTCCAGCGTCAGGGTCCGCCAGCCGAACACCGCGCCGTAGAAGGACTTCGCGCCCTCCACGTCGCGGGCGTTGAGGCCGTTGAAGTTCAGGGAGCCCGCGTCGTTGACGATCTGCGCGCCCTTGTGCTCCTTCGCCTGCCAGACGCCGATCGCCGCGCCCTCGGGGTCCGCGAACACCGCCATCCGCCCCGAGTCCATGACGTCGAACGGCTCCCTCAGCGCCGTGCCGCCCGCGTCGAGGACCTTGGAAGCGGTCTGGTCCGCGCTCTCGACCCAGACGTAGGTGTTCCACCTGGCCATCGGCGGCGTACCCTCGGGGATCGACCCGACGGCGGCGACGTCGCCGCCGCGAAGCCGCGCGATGAAGTACTTGGCCTCCGACTCCGGCGGCATAACGTCCTCGAACTCCCAGCCGAAGAGACCGCTGTAGAAGGCGACCGCGGCCTCGGGATCCGGCTGGCTGGTGTCGATCCAGCACGGGACGCCGGGGATGTATCCGTCTCGCTCGGGCATTGCTGCTTCCTTCCGTCGTTTGCGGCTCGCCGCACCCTACGAGCGATTTAGGTCTGAGTCTGTCCTCAATTTCCGAGAAGATGAAACCGACATGACGGAGACCTCGGGGCGGCTCTTGCAGCTTCTCTCCCTTCTCCAGGCGCGCAGCGACTGGCCCGGCGCAGAGCTGGCAGACCGGCTCGGGGTGTCCGGCCGGACGATCCGCCGCGACGTCGAGAGGCTGCGCAAGCTCGGCTACCCCGTGGACTCAGTGACCGGCCCGGCCGGCGGCTACCGGCTTCGCGCCGGGACCGCGATACCACCTCTTCTGCTGGACGACGAGGAGGCGATCGCGATCGCGGTCGGCCTTCGCACCGCCGCGCGTGCCTCCGTGACGGGCATCGAGGAGACCGCGGTCCGGGCGTTGGTCAAGCTCGAGCAGGTCCTGCCGAGACACCTTCGCCGTCGTGTCCAAGCCCTCGGGTCGGCGACGATCAGCCCCCCGGTCGGCGGCCCGACGGTCGACCCCCAGCACCTGACCGTGATCGCCGCGGCCTGCCGCGACTCCGAGCGCCTTCGCTTCGCCTACCGGAGCCGGGACGGCACCGACAGCCGCCGCGACGTCGAGCCGCACAACCTCGTGCACCTCGGCCGGCGTTGGTATCTCCTTGCGTGGGACAGTCGCCGCGAGGGCTGGCGCTCCTTCCGGGTCGACCGCCTGGCGAGGCCGGCCTCGACCGGTGTGCGCTTTACGGCTCGCAGGCTCCCGGCCAAGGATGCCGCCACGTTCGTGAAAGAGAGCATCGTCGGGGCGCCGAGCCGCTTCGAGGCACGCGTGACGCTGCGCGCCGCCGCGGACGAGATCGCGAGCCGTGTCCCCGCTTACTGGGGCACGATCCGACCGATCGATGCGCACACCTGCGAGTACCGCACCGGCGACGACGACCTCGGGTGGCTGGCGCTGCGCGTCGCGATGCTCGGTGTCGACTTCGAGGTGCACGAGCCGCCCGAGCTGGTCGAGCATCTGCGGGCGCCGGCCGAGCGGCTCGAGCGCGCCTGCGATCGAACCTGACACGCCCGTCAGGGAGGCGGCCGCGTCACGAGCCTCTCGGCGACGGCTCGGAGATGATCTCCAGGGCCTCGCGTGACGTGATCGTGGCGCCGTTGAGCAGGTAGCGCTCGCCGTTGCGCCCGCGCTCCGCGGCGAGCAGGTGGCCGTCCACCGTGTCGCGGATGTCCACCACGCTGAGAGGGCATGGCGCTCCGAGCCGTACGGGGCCGGAGTGTGCGGCGTGCGTAGTACGATGTGGTACATGGCTCGGTCCGGCTATCTCTCGCTTCGTGTTCCTCCGCCGATGCTGCGCCGGTTGGATCGGCGTGCGTTGATAGCCGGCACCCGCAAGGGCGCGTTGGCGGAGCGCTACGTCGAGGAAGGGCTGCGCATGGATGATCATCCGGGCGTGCACTTCGTCGATGGGCCGATGGGGCGCCGGCCCGCGCTGATCGGCACTGGATTGGACGTGTGGGAGGTCGTCGAGACCGTCGAGCACAACGACGGGGACCCGGAAGCGGCCGCCGCGTACCTGCGGATATCGCGGCGGATCGTTGACGTCGCGCTCGCCTACTACGGCGAGTATCGGGATGAGATCGACCTATGGATCGAGCGCGTGCGTGAACTCGCCGCGCTGGAAGAGGCGCGTTGGGAGCGGGCGCAGGACGCGCTCGCGTGAGGCTGCTGCTGGACGAGCACTACGCCCCCGAGATCGCCGAGCAGCTTCGCCGGCGCGGCCACGACGTGATAGCGGTCAGCGAGCGTCCTGACCCGCGCGGCCTCGCCGACGAGGTTCACCTCGCCACCAGTCCTGAACAGCGGCGGGCGATCGTGACCGAGAACGTCGGCGACTTTCGTCCGCTGCTTGCGAACGCCGTACGCGCCGGAAACGCCAACTACGGGTTGGTCTGCGTTTCTGCGCGCCGGTTTCCACGAGCCAAGAACACGATCGGCCGCATGGTTGAGGCACTTGATGCCCTTCTGCGCGCTCATCCCGGGGACGATGGCATGCGCGATCGGGAGGTCTGGCTACGCGATGCGTGAGCGGCCATTGCTCGCCCGCCCTCCGCGGCGAGCCTTACGCCGGCCAGGCGTACAGGTGCTCCGGGCGACCGGTCTTCCCGTAGCGCATCGAGAGCGTGACGGCGCCCTCGACGACGAGGTGCTCGAGGTAGCGCCGGGCGGTCACGCGCGAGAGGCCGCAGCGGCCCGCCACCTCGGACGCGGTCAGCGGGTCGCCGGCGTCGCGCACGGCGTCGCGGACGTGCTCGAGCGTCGTCGCGTTGAGCCCTTTGGGCAATGTCCTGGCGCTGCTTCCCCGAAGCGTGCCGAGCAGCGCGTCGACCTCGCCCTGGTCGGGGTCGGTGGCGCCGGCGACCTGGGAGCGGTAGCGCGCGTACCGTTCGAGCTTGTCGGCGAACGTCGCGAACGCGAACGGCTTGACGAGGTACTGGCTGACGCCGTGCGCGATCGCCTGGCGGATGCTCTCGGGGTCGCGCGCCGCGGTGACGGCGATGACGTCGACGGGCGCGGACGAGCGTGCGTGGAGCACGCGCAGCATGTCGAGGCCCTTGATGTCGGGGAGGTGGAAGTCGAGCAGCACGAGGTCGACGGGCCTGGCCGCGAGCATCTCGAGCGCCTCGGTGGCGCGGTGGGCGACGCCGGCGACGGCGAAGCCGGGCACGCGTTCGACGTAGGAGGCGTGGACCTCGGCGACGAGCGCGTCGTCCTCGACGACGAGCGTACGGATCACGGCACCGTCACCGGCTCGTCGGAACGGGCCGGCACCTCGACGGTCAGCACGGCGCCGTGGTCGTTGGCGGCATGGGCGCCGCCGCCGAGCCGGGCGGCCGTGGCGCTGACGAGCGCGAGCCCGAGGCCGCGGCGACCGGTGCCGGTCCCCGGCTTCGTCGACCAGCCCGGCTCGAACATCCGCCCGAGCGCGTCCGGCGGGATCCCCGGCCCGTCGTCGCGCACCTGGAGCACCACGCGCTCGCCCGCGGCAACGAGCCGCACGTCGATCCGGCCGCCGGTGCGCCCGGCGAGCGCATCGAGCGCGTTGTCGACGAGGTTGCCGACGATCGTGACGAGGTCCTCCGACGGCAGCGCGCCGGCCGGCAGGTCGCTGGCGTCGTCGAGCACGAGGTGGACGCCCCGCTCCCGGCAGGCGGCCGCCTTCGCGAGCAGCAGCGCCGCGAGCGCCGGGTCCCCCACGCGCTGGTGGACGAGGTCGACCTCGTCCTGCGTCACGCCGATCCGCCGGGTGGCGAACGCGATCGCGTCGTCGTAGCGGCCGAGCTCTACGAGGCCGACGACCGTGTGGAGCTCGTTGGCGGACTCGTGCGCCTGCGCGCGGACCGCGTCGGCCAGGCCCCGGACGGTGGCGAGCTCGCGGACGAGTCCCTCGAGCTCGGTCCGGTCGCGCAGGGTGGTCACCGTTGCGATCTGGCGCCCGTCGCGCTCGGCCGGCCGCTGCCCGGTCACGAGCACCCGGCCGCCGACGACATGCAGACCCTCGCCGGAGCCTTCCCCGCCCCGCATCGCGGCGAGCAGCGACGGGTCGTCGACGAGCTCGGCGATCGGGCGTCCGACGGCGTCGCCGGCGAGCCGCAGCAGCCGTCGCGCCTCGCCGTTGGCCAGCAGCAGGCGGTCGTCGGCTCCCACCACCACGATGCCCTCGCGGATCGCGTGCAGCACGGCGTCGTGGTGGTCGTAGAGCGCGGCGAGCTCGTCGGGGTCCATGCCGCGCGTCTGGCGCCGGACCCGGCGCGCGACCACCATCGACAGCACGCCGCCCACGACGAGGGCGACGGCCAGCGACGCGAGCAGGCCCGGCAGCTGGTGGCGGAGCTGATCGGAGATCGCCTCCTCCAGCACGCCGACCGAGACGAGCCCGGCGACGCGCGACCCGTCGCGGATCGGGACGACGGACCGCACCGAGGGCCCGAGCGTGCCGGTGGTGGTCTCGGTGAACGCCCGTCCGGCCCGGGCCGGCGCGATCGTCCCGACGAACCGCCCGCCGATCCGGTCGGAGTTCGGGTGCGAGTGGCGCACGCCGGCGGGGGTCATGAAGACCACGAACCCGACGTTCGACCGTCGCCGCACGCGCTCGGCCAGCGGCTGCAGCACCCGCGACGGGTCGCCGGCGCGCAGCGCCGCGC
>JBOGYU010000115.1:0-10993 GCA_050696935.1 Solirubrobacteraceae bacterium
CACCGCGCCCAGCGCCCCCGGGTGGTCGGACGGCAGCGCGCCGCGTCCGGCCTGCGTCTCGCAGACCGGGATGCCGGTCGCGGTGGCGAGCGCCGCCAGCGCGTCCGTCGCCTCCGCGTAGATCACGCCGCCGCCGGCGACGATCAGCGGCCGCCGCGCCGCGCGCACGAGCTCCGCCGCGCGCGCGAGCGCCTCGCGGGCCGGCGGCTGCCGCCACACGGTCCACGCCCGCGGCGCCAGGAATGCGTCCGGGACATCGACCGCCTCCGTCTGCACGTCCTCCGGCAGCGCAAGCGTGACCGCGCCCGTCTCCGCGGGGTCGGTGAGCACGCGCATCGCCTCCAGCGCCGCCGGCACGAGCTGCTCCGGCCGGTCGATCCGGTCGAAGTAGCGCGACACCGGCTTGAAGCAGTCGTTGACGGACAGCGTGCCGTCGTATGGGGCCTCGAGCTGCTGGAGCACCGGGTGCGGCGCACGGGAGGCGAACGTGTCGCCGGGCAGCAGCAGCACGGGCAGCCGGTTGATCGTCGCCAGCGCCGCGCCGGTCACCATGTTGGTCGCGCCCGGGCCCACCGACGTCGTGCAGGCGAAGGCGCCCAGCCGGTTGCGCTGGCGCGCGTAGCCGGCCGCCACGTGCACCATCGCCTGCTCGTTGCGTGCCTGGTGGTAGGGCAGCAGGTCGTTGTGCTGCTGGAGCGCCTGGCCGAGCCCGGCGACGTTGCCGTGGCCGAAGATCCCGAAGCAGCCGGCGAAGAACCGCCGCCGCTCGCCGTCGCGCTCGACCTCCTGGACGGCGAGGAAGCGCACGAGCGCCTGCGCCACCGTGAGCCTGGTCATGCCCGCACCTCCTGGGGTTCGATGTCGGAGAGGGCGGGCATTGCGTCCGCGCACGCGAGCCGGGCGGCGACGAACGCGCCGGCGGCGTTCGCCAGCCGGATCGTCCGTTCCAGCCCCCAGCCTCGCAGCAGCCCGAACGCGAGCGCGCCGCCGAACGCGTCGCCGGCCCCGAGCCCGCACACGACGTCGACCGGCACCGGCGCGACCTCCACCAGCTCCTCGCGCGTGCGCGCGAGCACGCCCTCGGGCCCGCGCTTGACGACCGCCACCTCCACGCCGAGCTCGAGCAGCGCCGCCGACGCCTCGACGGGGTCGCGCGTGCCGACGGCGACCGCCACCTCGTCTCGGTTGCCGACCGCCACCGTCGCGTGCCGGAGCGCCTCCCGCGCCGACCGGCCCGCCTCCGACTCGTCGGGCCAGAAGTCCGGCCGGTGGTCGAGGTCGTGGATGATGAGGCCGCGGGCGGCCTCGAGCGCCGTCAGCGTCGCCGTCCGGCTGGGCTCGGCGGACAGGCCCGTGCCGGTGGTCCAGAACGCCCGCGCCGCACGGATCGCGTCGAGGTCGAGCTCATCGGCGGCGATCGTCATGTCCGGCGCCGTCGGCTCGCGGTAGAACAGCAGCGGGAAGTGGTCGGGCGGGTGGATCTCGCAGAACACGACGGGCGTGCGCAGCGTCGGGTGCGTCCCGACCCACCGCCCGTCGACCCCGAACCCCTCGAGCGCACCGCGCACGTACGGGCCGAACGGGTCGTCGCCGACCTTCGTGATCACGGCCGCTCGCAGGCCGAGCCGGGCGGCGGCCACCGCGACGTTCGTCGCGCTCCCGCCGAGCGACTTCGCGAAGGTCCGCACCTCGGCCAGCGGCACGCCGATCTGCTCGGGATACAGGTCCACGCCGACGCGCCCCATCGTGATCAGGTCGAGCACGTCAGCTCCGCTCCAGGCGTCCGAGCATCGTGTCGAGGTCCGGCAGCTCGACGCCGAGCGCGGCGGCGGTCGCGCGCGCGTCGAGGCTGGTGTCGTACGGCACCCGCACCTCAGGCGGTGCGTCCGGCGGCCCGAACGCGAGCAGGTCGCCGTCGAGCCCGAACGCGTCCACGGTCCGCCGCGCGAGTGCCGCGCGGTCGGACGCCTCGCCGCCGCAGCAGTGGAAGATGCCCGTGTGGCCGCCGGCGACGATGCGGGCGATCAGCTCCGCGGCGTCGCCCGCGTAGGTCGGTGTCGCGATCATGTTGATCGCGGGGCTCTCCCAGACGGTGAATCGCTCGCCCGCCCTCAGCGCCTGCACGATCGAGCTCACGAGGTAGCCGAAGCCGGCGTCCTGGCGCCGCGGGGCGCGCGAGAAGCCCTGCACGCCGGCGATCCGCGCCACCGCGCCGCGCGCCGCGCGCTCGATCACCACGACCTCGCTCGCCGCCTTCAGGAACCCATAGAGGTTGACCGGGTTCGGCGGCGTGTCCTCGGTCGCGCCGCCCTTCGTGCCGTCGAACACCCAATCGGTCGAGACCAGCACCACATGCGCGCCCGCGGCGGCGTCCACCACGTTCCTGGTGGCGCCCACGTACGCGTCCCAGCCCGCGCGGCGGTCCGCGTACAACCGCCCGAGGTCGTTCAGGATCGCCGCGTGGACGATCGCGTCGGGCTCGAAGGCGGCCACGCTGCGGGCGACCGCCGCGCTGTCTGTCAGGTCCACCTCGGCGTGCGTTGGCGCCAGCACGTCGTCGAACGCGCGCACGAGGTGCGAGCCAACGAAGCCCGATCCGCCCGTGACGTAGACCCTCATGACGACATCACCGCCGACGCGGCCGGCACATGGTCGCCGTAGAGACCGTGCACCGTCTGGTCGAAGTCCATGACCGAGCCGGTGATCATCTCGGCGGCATCGCTGAGCAGGTACGTGACCATGGGAGCGATCTCGGCCGGCCGCAGCAGTCGACCGAACGGACGGCTCGAGTCGGCACGAGCGAGCCAGTCTTCCGGCTGGCCGGTGCCCGTCTGCACCCTGTGCTCGCCCTCGGTCGCCGTCCAGCCGATGTTCAGGCCGTTGACGCGGATGCGGTCGGGCTGCAGCTGATAGCCGGCGTTCCTGGTCAGGACCGCGAGCGCGCCCTTCGAGGCGGAGTAGGCGGTCAGCACCGGCTCTCCGCCGTGGCTCGCCATGGTGATGATGTTGACGACGCTGCCGCCGCGGCCCTCCCGGCGCATGATCCGGGCCGCGTGTTGCATGAGCAGGAACGGCGCGCGGGCGTTCACCGCGAACAGCCGGTCCCACAGCTCGACGCTCGTGTCGTCGAGCGTGCCGCGGCTGCTCACGCCGGCGGCGCTGACGAGCCCGTCGAGGCGACCGAAGCGCTCATCGCAGGCGCCCACGATGGCGGCGCCCGCCTCGTGGCCGGCGAGATCCGCGGCGACGAACAGCGCTTCGGCGCCCAGCGACTCCAGCTCGTCGCAGACCGCGTGACCACGCATGGCGTCGCGGCCGCACACGACGATGCCGCCGGCGCCCAGCTCAGCGGCGCGCCGCGCGATCGCTGCGCCGAGTCCCTGCGTGCTGCCGGTGACGACGATCACCTTGCCGTCGAGGTGCTGCATGGCGAAGGGATGGGTCACGCCGCCTGCACCTCCTCGACCCGCACGGGCCGGCCTTCGCGGACCGAGCGCCAGGCGGCCAGCCCGATCACGAGCGGCGCCCGCGCGTCGGCGACGGTCACCGGCGGCGTGCGACGCTCGCTCACGGCGGAGGCGAACGCCTTCCACTCGGCCAGGTAGCTGGGGATGTAGCGTTCGAGGTAGAAGTACGGCAAGGCCGGCTTCTGCGTGCCGTCCTTGGTCCGCACAACCGCGGTGTGCGCCAGCGGGTTCTCGGAGGCGGCCATGCCGGCCGACCCGAACACCTCGACGCGCTGGTCGTAGCCGTAGACGGCCTGGCGGGAGTTGTCGATCGTGGTCAGGCACCCGTTCTCATGCACCAGGGTGATGACCGCGGTATCGATGTCGCGGGCCTCCGCGAACAACGGGTCGACGCGCACCGCGCCGCGCGCGAAGACCTCGACGACCTCGCTGCCGGTGACGAAGCGCGCCATGTCGAAGTCGTGGATCGTCATGTCCAGGAACAGCCCGCCCGAGGACTTGACGTACTCCAGCGGCGGTGGCGCCGGGTCGCGGCTCGAGATCCGCGCGAGGTGCGGCTCGCCGATGTCGCCGTCGGCCACGGCGGCGGCCACGGCGGCGTGGGCCGGGTCGAAGCGGCGGTTGAAGCCGATCTGGAACGGCACTCCGCACTCCGCCACCGCCGCCAACGCGCGGTCCAGCTCGGCCAGGCGGAGTGACAGCGGCTTCTCGCAGAACACCGCCTTGCCGGCGCGGGCCGCGGCGACGATCAGGTCCGCGTGCGTGTCGGTGCTGGTGCAGATCGCCACGGCGTCGACGTCCGGCGCCGCGAGCAGCTCGTCGAGGCTCGCCACCGAGGGTGCGCCGAGCTCCGAGGCCACCGACGACGCCGCCTCCTCGTGCGCGTCGTGTACGGCCACCAATGCGGCGCCCCTCACGCGGCGCGCCAGCAGGTCGGCGTGCAGCCGTCCGATTCGTCCGACGCCGACGACGGCGACGCCGACCGGTGGAGCGGCCACCTGGGGAGCGTCGAGGATCATCGACGCACGACCTCCCAGCGGCCCGAGCGGCACGACTCGAGCAGCGCCTCCTGCACGCGGGTGAAGGCGAGCGCGTCCGCGAAGCCGGGCGAGTGGGCGCGCCCCTCCGCTACCGAGTGCAGGAATTCGTAGTCCTCGATCACGACCAGGTCCTCGAAGCCGATCCCGTTCGCGCTGCCCGGCACGAAGTGGCCGTGGTAGGGGAAGCGCTCGCCGCCGAAGACGGTGCGGTAGCCGGTGTGCGGCTCGTCCTCGGCCAGGTACACCTGCAGCTCGTTCATGCGCTCGAGGTTCCAGCTCAGCGCGCCGCGCGTGCCGTGGACGTCGAAGGCCATCTGGCTCTCGGGCCCGACGATCGTGCGGCTGGCCTCGAAGGTGCCGCGGGCGCCGCCGGCGAACTCGCACAGCATCGCGGCGTAGTCCTCGTTGGTGACGGGTCCGCGCGGGTCGTCGTCGCTCCCGCGCGAGTAGTGAGTGGCGCCCGCTGACAGCGGTCGCTCGCGGATGAAGGTCTCGGTGGTGCCGACCACGCGCTCGATCGGGCCGATCAGCATGGTCGCGAGGTCGACCGAGTGGCTGAGCAGGTCGGTCGAGGCGCCGTGGCCGCCTTCCTCGAGCCGGTAACGCCAGGAGAGCGGCCCCAGCGGGTCGCTGCCGTACATGGAGAGGAAGCGGCCGCGGTAGTTGGTGATCTCGCCCAGCCGGCCGTCCTCGATCAGCCGGGCGGCGTAGCGCACGAGCGGCGCCCAGCGGTAGTTGTAGCCCACCCCGGTGATTACGCCCGCCGCGCGCGCCGCCCGCTCGGCCCGCTCGGTCTGCTCGGGCGTCCCGCCCACGGGCTTCTCGCAGAAGATGTGCTTGCCCGCCGCCGCCGCCGCCTCGATCAGCTCCACGTGAAGCATGTTCGGGGCGGCGATGAAGACCGCGTTCACGCCGGGGTGGTCCACGACCCGCCGCCAGTCCGTCGCCGTCTCCCCGAAGCCGAGCTCGTCGTCAAGCTGGCTCGCCACGGTGTCGGCGCAGATCACCAGCCGGGCATCGAACTCCCGCTCCCGGAACAGCGTCGGTATCCGCAGCAGTGACCGGCTGTGCGCCCGTCCCAGCCAGCCGAGGCCGATCACGCCTACTCCGATGCGCGGGCGGGCACGCCCGCCGCCGAGCACCTCGGCGGCGGGCATGGACATGGTCACGCCTGCACCCGCTCGAGCTCGTGGGTGAGCTGCTCGAGCTCGGCGCCGCCCGCCATCATCTTCACCAGCTCGTCGCGGCTAATCTCGCCGCGGTTCCACGCGCCCAGCATGCGGCCGCGGTTGAGGACCACGAAGCGGTCGCCGACCGGGAAGGCGTGGTGGGGGTTGTGGGTGATGAAGATGACGCCCAGGCCGCGGTTGCGGGCCTGCACGATGTAGCGCAGGACCACGCCCGACTGCTTGACCCCGAGCGCCGACGTCGGCTCGTCGAGGATCAGCATCTTGGCGCCGAAGTAGACGGCCCGCGCGATCGCCACCGCCTGGCGCTCGCCGCCCGAGAGGGTCCCGACCATCTGGTCGGGGTCGCGGACGTCGATGCCCATCTTGGCCATCTCCTCGCGCATGGTCGCCTTCGCCTTCTTGATGTCGATCCGCCGCAGGGGCCCGGCGCCCTTCATCGGCTCCGAGCCGAGGAAGAAATTGCGCCAGACCGCCATCAGCGGGACCGTCGCCAGGTCCTGGAAGACCGTGGCGATGCCGGCCGCCTTGGCCTCGCGCGGCGAGGAGAAGTGCGTCGGCTCGCCCTCCACGAGCAGCTCCCCCTCGGTGTGCCGGTGCACGCCGGAGAGGATCTTGATGAACGTCGACTTGCCCGCGCCGTTGTCGCCCAGCACGCAGGTGACCTCGCCGGCGTTGACGACCGTCGAGATGTCCTTGAGCGCGATCACGTTGCCGAAGTACTTGCAGATGTCGCGCACCTCGAGCAGCGTGGCGCTCATGATCGTGCCCCCTCCGCGCGCCGGCGGACGTAGGTGTTGACAAGCACCGCCGCCAGCAGGATCACCCCGAGGAACAGGAAGCGCCAGTCGGTGTTCCAGCCCGAGAACTGGATGCCGATGAACGTCATCCCGATGATCAGGGCGCCGGCAGCGGCGCCGATCGCGGACCCGAAGCCGCCCGTCAGCAGGCAGCCGCCGGCGACCGCGGCGATGATGTAGGTGAACTCCTCGCCGATCCCCTGGCCCGCCTGCACGGAGCCGAGCCGCAGGGCGACCATGATGCCCACCAGCGCCGCGGCCATCGAGGTGATCATGAACAGGCCGATCTTGACCCGGTTGACCGGCACGCCGACGTTGCGGGCGGCGACCTTGTCGCCCCCGACGCCGAAGATCCAGTTGCCGACGCGTGTGCGGCTCAGCACCCACGTCGCCAGGATCGTGATCGCGATCCACCACACCAGGCTGATGCGGAAGTTGTGCGGCGCCCAGAAGTCGCTCGCGAAGATCCGCTGCGCGCTCTCGAAGCCACTCGCCTCGCTCAGACCGCCGACGCGCACCGTGTCGGTGATCGCCTTCGTGCCGCCGAGGTTGACGCCCTGCAGGATGAAGAACGTCGCCAGCGTGACGATGAAGCTCGGCAACCCGGTCCGGATGACCATGTAGCCGTTCATGAACCCGATGCCCGCCGCGAAGGCGAACGTCAGGAGGATCGCCAGCCACAGGCTCATCCCCACCTCGGTCGCGAGGATGCCCATCAGCAGGCCCGTGGTGCCGGTCATCACGCCGGCGGAGAGGTCGAACTCGCCGCCGATCATCAGCAGCGCGACCGCGACGGCCATGATCCCGATCGTCGACGCGACGTCCGTCCAGCGGGCCATCCCGCTGAGCGTCCCGAAGCGGTCGGCCGTGACGGCGAAGAACACCAGCACCGCCGCCGCGCCCAGCAGCGCTCCCAGCTCGGGGCGCTGCAGGAGCTTGGTCAGGAACGAGACCCTCGCCAACCGCTCGTCGACCGCGGTCGGCGGTGGCGCGTGCGTCGGCTCGAGCTTGATCGTCTCGCTCATCGCGTGCCGGCCTCCGCCAGCTCCTTGATCTCGGTCGCGTTGGACTCGTCGACGAAGCCCGGCCCGGTCAGCACCGGCATGCCGCCGCCGACGGTGTTCAGGTTCGTCTTGTTGAGCGTGAGGAAGACGACCGGCAGGTAGCCCTGAAGGTACTGCTGCTGGTCGACCGCGAACAGGATCTCGCCCGCCTCGATCGCGGTGATGACGTCGGGCGACAGGTCGAACGTCGCAACGCTCGCCTCCGAGCCCGCGCCGGCGACCGCGTCACGCGCGGCGACCGCGATGTCGGGGTTGAGGGCCAGCACCGCGTCGACCGACTGGTCGGACTCGAGCTTGGACTGGATCTCGGTCAGCGTGGTCGACACATCGGCCGTGCCGGCGACCTGGAGGTTCTCCACCTCGCCCCCGAACGTCTCCGTGGCCCCGTCGCAGCGCTGGTTGAGACCGACGTTGCCCTGCTCGTGGATGATGCAGATCATCTTCGTCGCGCCCGCCTCGCCGAGCTTCTGACCGGCGCCCTGGCCGGCGATCGTCTCGGTCTGGCCCACGTGCGTGATCGCCCCCATGTCGGCCGACTCCTCGGCGCCGGAGTTGAGGGTGATCACCGGGATGCCGGCGTCGACCGCCGTCTGCACGGCGGCGCTGATCGCCTCCGGGTCCGGCGCCGACACCGCGAGCCCGTCGACCTGCTCGGTCACCGCGGCCTCGATCATCTGCGCCTGCGCCTCGGCGTCGTTGTTGGACTCGTTGTAGTTGAGCGTCACGCCGAGGTCGGCCGCGGCGTCCTCGGCGCCCTTCTTGGCCACGGACCAGAACGAGCCGCCGTCGCCGTGGGTGACCATCGCGATGGTCACGTCCTTCTTCTGGGTGAGATCGACGGAGTCGCGGGCGGCCTCGTCGTCACCGTCTCCTCCGCAGCCGGCCGCGAACGCGGTCGCACCCAGCATCAGCACCAACGCAAGTCGCCTCATGACTGAGCAACCCTCTCTCCTCGCGCGGGAGCCAGCGTGTGCAGGTACTCGATGCTCGCTCGAACATCGAGTACCGGACCGCGTCCCACCGGCGGCTCCTCCCCGGTGATGGCGGTGTCCTGCTCGAGCACGAGCCAGCCCTCGTAGCCCGATCCGTCGAGCAGCTCGACGACGCGGTCGATGCGCGCGTCGCCCCGGCCGAGCGGCCGGAAGAGCCCGGCCCGGGTGGCCTGGACGAGCGACAGCTCGCCCGCGCGCAGGCGTTCCGCGACGCGGGCGTCGACGTCCTTGAGGTGCACGTGCACGATCCGGCCGGCGTGGCGGCGGACGAACTCCGCCGCGTCGGTCCCGCCGATCGCCAGGTGCCCGGTGTCCAGGCACCAGCCGCCGTCGCCGGCGGCCAGCATGTGCTCGACGTCCTGGGCCGTCTCCACGAGCGTGCCGGCGTGGGGGTGCAAGGCGACGGTGAGACCGTGGCGGGCTGCCAGGGCCTCGACCTCGTGCAGGTTGGCCGCGATGCGGTCCCAGTCGCGGACGGCGGGCGGGGTGGACCAGTCGCGGTCCGCGACGGCGGCGGCGACGAAGACCTCCGCCCCGGCACCGGCCAGCATGGCGGCGATCCGGTCGGCGCCCGCGAGGTCCACGTGGGGCTCATGGAGCACGAGCGGCACGAAGCCGGCGATCAGGCGCAGGCCGTGGCGGTCGAGGACGCTCCTCGGGTCGGGCGGCAGGTAGCCGATGGGCCCCAGCTCGGTGGCCGTGAGGTTCAGCGACGCCATCTCTCCGAAGACGCGCTCGGGCGGGAGCTGCAGTCCCCAGCCGGGGACCTCGCAGACGCCCCACGAGATGGGGGCGCCGGCGAGTCGGATGTCGCGTGCCGTCAGCATCGGCGATTGGAGCGCTCTAACGCGCCCCGAAAAAAAAGGCGGTCTCTCTCCTCCGTTTCCAGCGCCCCGATCGCCGTGTACGATTAGAGCGCTCTAACGGACTCGGGCGCAATCATGGATCAGACGGCTCGCGATGTCAACCCCTATCGTCGGACGACCGCCGACGATCATCGTCGGACGACCGACGACGCGCGGACGACCCATCCGACCATGGAGGACGTGGCGCGGGCGGCGGGGGTGTCGCGGGCGCTCGTGTCGCTGGTGATGCGCGATAGCCCAAAGGTCAGCCTCGAGCGCCGGCAGCGCGTGCTCGACGCGGCGGCGCAGCTCGGGTACCGGCCGAACGCGAACGCGCGCAGCCTGGCCAGCCGTCGCACGCGCACCGTCGGGGTGCTGCTGAACGACCTCCACAACCCGTTCTTCGCGGAGATCGCCGACGGCATCGAGGACGTGGCCTCCCGGCTCGGCTACCGGGTCCTGCTGAGCACGGGCAGCCGCCGCCCGGCGCGTGAGCGCGCGATGATGGAGGCGCTGCTCGAGTACCGCACGGACGGCTTGATCCTGGTCAGCCCCCGGATGGAGACGGCCGCGATCCTCGCCGCGACGCGGTCGACCCCGGTCGTCGTGACGGGACGGCTCCTGCGCTCCGGCGCGGTCGACTGCGTGGAGACCGACGAAGCGCTCGGGGCGCGGCTCGCCGTCCAGCATCTGGTCGACCTCGGGCACGAGCGCATCGTCCACGTCGACGGCGGCCGCGGCGCCGGCGCAGCTCCGCGGCGCGCGGGCTACCTGCGAGCGATGCGCGACATCGGCCTCGAGCACCGCGCGGCGGTCATCCCGGGCGAGTTCACCGACGCCGCCGGCGTGCGCGCCACCGAGCAGATCCTGGCCGGCGGCGAGCTGCCAACCGCAATATTCGCGGCGAACGACCTCGTGGCGGCGGGCGTGCTCGACCGGCTCGAGGACGAGGGTCTGCGCGTGCCGCAGGACGTCTCGCTGGTCGGGTTCGACAACACGTTCCTGGCGGCCATGCACCACATCTCGCTGACCACGATCAACCAGCCGCGGCGGGAGATGGGCCGGTTGGCGCTCGAGCTGCTGCTGGAGCGGCTCGACGGGCGCGAGACGCCGGAGACCCGGCTGACCGAACCGACGCTGGTGGTCCGCGACACGACCGGCCCGCCACGATGAGGGTGGGACGGTGGCCGCCGCGATGAGGGCGCTGATGGTGACGGCCGCCGCCGCGCTCGTGGCGCCGGCCGTTGTCGCCGCCCCGCCGCGCGCACCCGCCGTCGTCCCCGTCGTCGTCGCGCAGGCGACCGGCCCGCCGGAGCGGGCCACCGGCTTCGTCGCCGGCGATGGGCGGGTCGTGACCGTCGCCCACGTCCTTGCCGGCGGCGGCGCGGTGAGCATCGCCGGCCGGCGCGCGACCGTGCTCGGAGCCGATCGCCGGCTCGACCACGCCCTGCTCCGCGTGCCGGGGCTGCGCGGCCCGCCGGTGCGAGTGGCGCACGCGCGCGACACCCGGATCGTGCTGATCGGGGAGGTACGGCCGGCGCCGGTGGTCCGCCGCATCCTCGCGCGGGTCGACGGCGCCCGGCGGCCGGCGCTCGAGC
>JBOGYU010000116.1:0-10977 GCA_050696935.1 Solirubrobacteraceae bacterium
GAGCGCGGCCCGTAGCGCCGGCGCCGCCTCCGGCACGTGGCCGTCGGCCGACGCAGCTCGCAGCGCCTCGGCGTCCTCGGCCGAGAAGCGCTCCGGCCACAGCGCGTTCACCACGATCGCCTCGAGCCCGATGCCCACCGCCTCCGGCAGCCGTCGGTCGAGCTCGAGCGTCTCGTTGACCGGCATCTCCTCCGGCAGCGCCACCGCCACGTAGCCCGTGCGCTCCGGGTCGCACAGCAGGTCGCGGACCTTGAACGCCTGCCGCCGGATCGGCCCCACGCGGGCGATCTCCCCGAACGTGCGGGGAGTGGTGAGCATGGCCAGGCCGTGGCCGGAGGACGGCGCGTCCACCACCACCAGGTCGTAGGTGCGGTTGCGCCGGTCCCAGCGCTCCAGCGCGGCCAGCTCCCACACCTTCGCGATCGTGATCAGCTCCTTCGCTCCCGGCGCGGCCGCGACGAAGTACTGGAACGCCGACGAGCGCGCGAGCACGCGCAGCCCGGGGCCGGGGAGCTGGCGCGACAGCCACTCCTCAAGCGCCCGCTGGGGGTCGATCGTGATCGCCCACAGGTTGTCGGCCAGCTCGACCTCGGTCTCCGGGACCACGCCCTGGCGCTGGAAGGCGCGCGACACCCGGTCCTGCTCGGCGACCTCGCACACGATCGTCCGCCGGCCCGCCCCGGCGGCCGCCAAGCCGAGCGCGGCGGCGACCGTGGTCTTGCCCACGCCGCCCTTGCCGGTCACGTAGAGCAGGCGCCTGTCCCGGAGTAGTGCTTCCATCGGATTGGGAAGAAGCATGACAATGCACGCCATGACCCAGTCCCACCCGCCCATCAGCGCGGCCTACGACGCCTGCCGGCGGCTGCACCGGCGGCACGACCCCACGTACTACTGGGCCACGCGACGGCTGCCGGCGGACGTCCGCCCGGCCACGCACGCGCTGTACGGGTACGTCCGCACGGCCGACCAGATCGTCGACGGCCCGCACCGCCCGCCCACCCCCGCGGCGCGCCGGGCGGCGCTCGACGCCTGGGAGGAGGAGCTGACGCGCGGCCGCTCCTCGCATCCGGCGGTGATCGCGCTCGTCGACGCCGGCGAACGCCACGCGCTGCCACTCGACGAGCTCCGACCGTACATGCGCTCGATGCGCATGGACTGCGGGCCGGTCCGCATCGGCACGTGGGACGAGCTGCTCGCGTACATGGACGGCTCGGCCGGCTCCGTGGGCCGGATCATGGCGCCGCTGCTCGGCGTGCCGGCGCGCTTCCACGCCGACTTCGGCCGTCTCGGCCAGGCGTTCCAGCTCGCGAACTTCGTCCGCGACGTGCGCGAGGACTGGCGGATGGATCGCATCTACCTGCCCGCCGAGGACCGCGAGCGGCTCGGGGTGCCCGACGCGGACTTCGGCGGCGCCCGCGCGACGCCCGCCCTGCGGGCCCTCGTCGCCCAGCAGGCCGCCCGCGCCCGCGCGCTGTTCGAGGCCGCGGAGCCGGCGATCGCCGCAGCGCCCAAGCCCGTCCGGTCCGGCATCCGCCTCGCCTGCGGGCTCTATGGCCGCGTGCTCGATCGCGCGGAGGCGGCGGGGGGCGACGTGCTCGCGCGCCGCATCGGCGTGCGCGGATGGGACCTCCCGCGTGTTCTCACAGCGACCATCAGGGGTCAGACCCCTTGAGTCGCCCCCACTCAAGGGGTCTGACCCCATGAGTCGCCTCCACTCAAGGGGTCTGACCCCCTTTAGGTCGTGACGCGCCGGGCGACGCTGCGCGGCGACGACCGGACGCCGATCGAGCGGCCGGCCGCGGACGTGCTGGTCTGCGGCGCGAGCTTCGCCGGGCTCGCCGTCGCGCGGGAGCTGGCCGGCGTCGGCGCCGACGTGCTCGTCGTCGACCGCTATGCGATCGGGGAGCGGGCGACGTCCGCGTGCGCCGCGCCGACGCCCTGGCTGCACGCCATGGGCGTCGAGCGGTCGATCCGGCAGGAGCTCGCCCACATGGCCTTCCACACGCCGCACGGCTCGGCGCGCTTCCGCATGCCCTGGAGCTGGTCGAGCTTCGACTACCGCGAGCTGTGCGAGGCGCTGTGGGAGCAGTGCGACGCCCGGTTCGAGATCGCGAAGGTCGACGGACGGACCGGCGCCACGGTCCACACGGACCGCGGCGACCTGCACGCGCCCCTGATCGTCGACGCCCTCGGCTGGCGGCGCGTCCTCGGCGGCGGGCCCAACGTCCAGCCGCCCGAGGCGCGGATCTCGCGCGGGCTCGAGGTCCATCCCCACGACACCCGCGGCACCGACCTCGACGTGTGGATCGACCGCTCGGTCGTCCGCTACGGCTACGCCTGGTCGGTCCCGGCGGCAGGCGAGCGGCGGATCGGCGTCGGCTCCTACGAGCCGCGCCACCACGTCAAGGAGCCCACCCGGGACATGGCGGCGCGCCTGGACTCGCAAGCGGTCCGCTACCAGGGCAACTGGTTCCCGCACGAGCTGCGCGCCGCCGCGGAGGACGGCGTGTTCTTCGCGGGAGACTCCGCCGGGCACTGCCTGCCGCTCTCCGGCGAGGGCATCCGCACCGCCTTCTACTTCGGCATCGCGGCCGGCCGGGAGCTGCGCGCCGTCCTCGCCGGCCACAAGACCCGCGAGCAGGCGCTCGCCGCCTACGGCGCGTTCTCCGCAGCCCACGCCCCAGCCTTCACGCTCGCGCAGCGCCTCCAGCGCGCCATCCCCGCCCTGCCGCCGCGCGCGCTCACCGCGCTGCTCGCCGTGATGGGCCGCGAGCGGCCCTGCCGGCGCGCGTTCGACTGGTACCTCGAGCAGGCCCACCCGCGGTTCGCAACGAACCTAAAGGGTCAGACCGTTTAAGTTGGGGCCGATGGACATCGCCTTCGACGAGCGCGGGCTCGCTCCGTGCGTCATCCAGGACTGGGCCACCGGCGAGGTCCTCACGCTCGCGTACATGAACGCCGAGGCGCTCGCCCGCACACGGGAGACCGGTCAGCTGCATCTCTTCAGCCGCTCGCGCAACGAGCTGTGGCGCAAGGGCGCGACCTCCGGGAACACCCAGGCGGTCAGGGCGCTGCGCTACGACTGCGACGCCGACGCGATCCTCGCGCTCGTCGAGCCGGCCGGGCCGGCGTGCCACACCGGCGCCCGCACCTGCTTCCACAACGGCGAGCTGGAGCCGCCGGCGCCGCACGAGGCGCTGCCCGGGCTGGAGCGCACGATCGCCGCCCGCGCGACCCAGCGCCCCGAGGGCTCGTACACGGCGGCCCTGCTCGCGGACCCGGCGAGGCCGGGGGAGAAGGTCAAGGAGGAGGCCGAGGAGGTGGCGCGCGCCGCGCGCGAGGAGTCCGATGACCGCGTCGCCGAGGAGGCCGCCGACGTGCTCTACCACCTCGCGGTCCTGCTCCGCTCGCGCGACCTGACGCTCGCCGACGCCGCGGAGGTGCTGGTTGCCCGGCGTCGCTGAGAGCACGCACAACGTCGTCCCCGTCTGCGAGACCTTCATCGAGGACTGCGAGACGCCCGTGTCCGCGTTCCTGAAGCTGCGCGGCTCCGGACCCGCGTTCCTGCTCGAGTCCGCCGAGCAGGGCCAGCGCGTCGGCCGCTGGTCGTTCATCGGTTACAAGCCCCGCCGCGTCGTGCGCTGGACGCTCGACGAGGGTGGCGACCCGTACGCCCTCGCGGCCGCCGAGATCGAGCGCATCCGGCAGGCGCCCTCGCCCGAGCCGATCCCGTTCACCGGCGGCGCCGTGGGCTTCTTCGGCTACGACTGCGTACGCGCGGTCGAGCGCCTGCCGGACGTCAACCCCGACCCCGTCGGGCTGCCCGACATGGCGCTCATGCTCTCCGACGTGATCGTCGCCTTCGACCACCTCCGGCACACGGTCACGGTCCTCGCCAACGCGTACGTGGACGAGGACGAGGCGGCGCACGACCGCGCGCGGGAGGCGATCCGCGACGTTCGCGAGAAGCTGACGGGCCCGCTCCCGCGCCACTCCCGCGAGCCGCGCCCCGAGCCGCACTTCGAGCCGAACATGCCGCGCGAGGCGTTCGAGGCGATGGTCGCCCGGATCGTGGAGTACGTCCACGCCGGCGACGCGTTCCAGGTCGTCCCGTCCCAGCGCTGGTCGGCGCCGAGCCCGGTCGAGCCGTTCTCGATCTACCGCGGGCTGCGGGCGGTCAATCCCTCGCCATACATGTACTTCCTGGACTTCGAGGACTTCCAGCTCGTCGGCGCCTCGCCCGAGCCGCTGCTGACCGTGTCCGGCCGCCGCGTCTCGACCCGGCCGATCGCGGGCACGCGCCCGCGCGGCACCACCGTCGACGACGACAAGGCGATCGCCGAGGACCTGCTCGCCGACGAGAAGGAGCGCGCCGAGCACGTGATGCTGGTCGACCTCGGCCGCAACGACCTCGGGCGCGTGTGCGAGTACGGCTCGGTGCACGTCGAGTCGTTCATGGGCGTGGAGACGTACTCGCACGTCATCCACATCGTGTCCTCGGTCGCGGGCAGGCTCCGCCCCGAGGTCGGCGCGGTGGACGCGCTGCGCTCCGTCCTGCCCGCCGGAACGCTGAGCGGCGCCCCCAAGGTGCGCGCGATGCAGATCATCGACGAGCTCGAGCCGGTCAAGCGCGGCGCGTACGGCGGCGCAGTCGGGTGGCTGTCCTACGGCGGCGAGCTGGACACCTGCATCTGCATCCGCACCGTCGTGCTCAAGGACGGGATCGCGCACGTCCAGGCCGGCGGCGGCACGGTGGCCGACGCGCGGCCGGACTACGAGTACGAGGAGTCGCGCGCGAAGGCGCGCGGCGTGGTGCGGGCGATCGAGCTCGCCGCCGGCCAGGAGGCGTGGCCGTGAAGGTGCTGATGGTCGACAACTACGACTCGTTCACCTACAACCTCGTCCAGTACCTCGGCGAGCTGGGGGCGGACCCGGTGGCGGTGCGCAACGACGCGGCCACGGTGGACGAGCTGCTCGAGCAGGGTTTCGACCGCGTGGTGGTCTCCCCGGGGCCGTGCACGCCGAACGAGGCCGGGATCTCCGTCGAGGTCATGCGCCGCTTCCCGGAGGCCGGCGTGCCCGCGCTGGGCGTGTGCCTGGGCCACCAGTCGCTCGTGCAGGCGTTCGGCGGCCGCGTCGTCCGCCACGTGCCCGTGCACGGCAAGGCGACCGAGATCGAGCACGACGGCGCCGGCCTGTTCGCCGGCCTGCCGAGCCCGCTCACCGTCGGCCGCTACCACTCGCTCGTCGCGGAGCCGGACCTGCCCGAGTGCCTCATTCAGACCGCCAGCGGCGGCGGCGTGCTGATGGCGGTCCGCCACCGCGAGCTGCCCGCGCTCGGCGTGCAGTTCCACCCCGAGTCGGTGCTCACGCCCGACGGCAAGCGCCTGCTGGAGAACTTCCTTGGGCACGCTGACTGAGGCGATCGACGCGCTCGCGTCGCGCCGCGACCTGTCGACCGAGCAGGCCGCCGCGGTGCTGTCCGAGATCATGGAGGGCAACGCGTCGGAGGTGCAGACCGCCGCGGTCCTGATCGCCCTGCGCACCAAGGGCGAGACGGTGGACGAGCTGGTCGGCCTCGCGAGCACGATGCGGCGGCTCGCCACGCCGGTCGCGACCGGCCGCGACGACCTGATCGACACCGCCGGCACCGGCGGCGGCCGGCCGACCTTCAACGTCTCCACCACGGCGGCGCTGATCGCCGCCGGCGCGGGCTGCGCCGTGGCCAAGCACGGGAACCGCTCGGCCACCGGGCTGTCCGGCTCGGCCGACGTGCTGGAGGCGCTCGGGGTGCGGATCGACCTCGCGCCCGACGCCGTCGCCCGCTGCATCGAGCAGGCCGGCTTCGGCTTCATGTTCGCCCCGGCCCACCACGGCGCGACCCGCTACGTCGTGCCGGTGCGCAAGGAGCTCGCCGTGCGCACGATCTTCAACTTCCTCGGGCCGCTGACGAACCCGGCGGGCGCGACCCGGCAGGTGATCGGGGTGTCCGACCCGGCGTTCCTGGAGACGATCGCGGGCGCGCTCGCGAGGCTGGGCGCCCGGAAGGCGCTGGTAGTGTCCAGCGCCGACGGTCTTGACGAGATGAGCACGTCGGGGACAACGCGCGTCGTCGAGGTCGACGGCTCGGAGCTTCGCTCCTACGAGGTGTCCCCCGAGGACGTCGGGCTGCCGCGTGCCCGGCCGGAGGACGTGGGCGGTGGGACGCCCGACCGCAACGCCGAGACGGCGCGCCGGATCCTGGCCGGCGAGCGCGGCCCCGAGCGTGACCTGGCGGCGCTGAACGCCGGCGCGGCGATCTACGTCGCGGGGCGGGTGGACACGCTCCAGGACGGGGTACGCGAGGCGGAGACGGCGCTCGACGACGGCCGTGCCGCCGCCACGCTCGAGCGACTCGTGGCACTCACCGACGAGCTGGGACCGGCGCGGTGACCGCGGCCGACAATCTGGTGCCATGAGCGCCCTGGACCGGATCGTGGAGGACACCCGCGGCGAGGTGGACCGCCGGCGCGAGGCGACCCCGCTGGCGACGCTCGAGGCGGCGCTCGCCCAGCGGCCGGAGGGCCGGCCGTTCTCGGAGGCGCTCCTGCGCCCCGGGATCTCGGTGATCGCCGAGCACAAGCGGCGCTCGCCGTCGGCCGGGGTGATCCGCGAGGGCGCCACGGTGCGGGAGATCGCGCTCGCGTACGAGCGCGGCGGCGCGGCCGCGCTGTCGATCCTCACCGAGCCGTTCCACTTCCAGGGCTCGCTGGACGACCTGCGCGACGCCCGCGCCGTGAGCGAGCTGCCCGTGCTGCGCAAGGACTTCGTCGTCGACCCCTACCAGCTCTACGAGTCCGCGGCCGCGGGCGCGGACGCGATCCTGCTGATCGTCGCCGCCCTCCACCCCGACGACCTCTACGAGCTGCTGCGCGAGGCCCGCGCGCTCGACCTCGACGCGCTGGTCGAGGTCCACGACGAGCGCGAGCTCGAGGTGGCCCTGGACGTGGAGGCCGACGTGCTCGGCATCAACAACCGCGACCTGGCGGACTTCTCGGTCGACCTCGAGCGCACGTACGCGCTGCTCTCCGACGTGCCGGCCGGCAAGACCGTGGTCTCGGAGTCCGGGTTCTCCACGCGCGAGCAGCTCGACGAGCTCGAGCGCGTGGGCGTGGACGCGGTGCTGATCGGCGAGACGCTGATGCGTGCCGAGGACATCGAGGCCGCCTGCCGGGCCCTCACGGGCGGAGGCGACCTGGACGTCTGAGCAGGTTTTGGCTCCGGTTTAGCCTGGGCTAACGCACCGGAGCGACCCTGAGGAGTCGTGACGCGTGCGCAGCTCGCACACTACGCCGTCGCCGCCCTCGTGGGCGGCGGGATCACGGCCGGCCTGCTGACCGCCACCGGAGAGGACCTCGGCTCCTCGGCCGTCCGCGGGCAGGACCTGCTCGCGGCGCCGGCGGCGGACGAGCAGCTCTCCGCGCGGGAGATCTACGACCGCGCCGCCCCAGCCGTCGTCCACATCCGCGCGCGGTCCGTGCAGCCGGGCGCCTCGCCGTTCGAGGTCGACAGCGGCCCCGCCCAGGGCATCTCGACAGGGTCGGGCTTCGTGCTCGACGAGGACGGCCACGTGGTCACGAACGCCCACGTGGTCAGCGGGGTCACAGACGTGCAGGTCACGTTCGCGGGCCTGCAGACGGTCCCTGCCGTGGTGGTGGGCAAGGACGAGGACACCGACCTCGCCGTGCTGCGCGTCGACCCCGACGGGCTCGACCTCCAGCCGCTCGAGCTCGGGGACTCCGACCAGGTGCGGACCGGCGACCGTGCGGTGGCGATGGGCAACCCCTCGGGGCTGGAGACGACCGCCGGCACCGGCGGCGTGTCGGCCCCCCGCGCGCGCATCGAGACGCCCGGCGGCTACGTGCTCGAGGGCGTCATCAGGACCGACGCCGTGATCGGCCCCGGCACGTCCGGCGGTCCGCTGATCGGCGCCGACGGCCGCGTGATCGGCATCACGTCCTCGATCGGGGGCTCCGAGTCGCCCGTCGGCTTCGCGGTGCCGTCCAACACCGCCAAGACCGTGTTCGCCCAGTTCGAGGAGAACCACAAGGTGATCCGGCCGTGGCTCGGGATCCGCGGGCGGACGATCGACCCGGCGCGGCCCGCGCCGGACGGCGACGGCCGCGCCGGCGTGCTCGTCCAGTCGGTGTACCCGGGCGGCCCGGCCGCGCTGGCGGGGCTGCGGGGAGAGGACGGCGGCAGCGACGTGATCGAGGCGATCGACGGCCGCCCCGTCCACACGCTGAAGGCGCTGCTCGACGCCGTCGAGCGCCACCAGCCCGGCGACACGGTGCAGCTGCGCGTGCTGCGCGACGGCAGCCGCAGCGAGCTCGAGGTCAGGCTCGCGGAGCGGCCCGCCACGCTGCCCGCGCCCTAGGATGGGGGCCCATGGCCCGCGTCAAGCTGTGCGGCATCACCCGCCTCGAGGACGCCGAGCTGGCGGTCTCGGTGGACGCCTGGGCGATCGGCTTCATCCTGTGGCCGGGGTCCAAGCGGTTCTGCGACCTCGCGGTCGCGGCCGGGATCGCCCGCGCCGTGCGCCGCCGGGTGGAGCTGGTGGGCGTGTTCGTGAACCCGACCCTGGACGAGGTCGCGCACGCCGCGGACGCGATCGGGCTCACCCACGTGCAGCTGCACGGCGACGAGGGGCCCGCGTTCTGCGCCGCCGCCGGCCAGCGCACCGGCGTCCGCGTGATCAAGGCCGTGCGGATCGGCTCGGGGGCCGACATCCGTGACGCCGAGCGCTTCCACACCGACCTGCACCTGCTGGACACCGCGGTGCGGGGCGCCCACGGCGGCACCGGGCGGACGTGGGACTGGCGCCTCGCGGCCCAGCGGCACACGAAGATCCCGGCGATCCTGTCTGGCGGCCTGGACCCGGACAACGTCGCCGACGGCATCGCCGCCGTGCGCCCGTGGGCGGTCGACGTCGCCTCCGGCGTCGAGGCCGCGCCGGGCGTGAAGGACCCGGCGAAGGTCGAGGCGTTCGCCGCGGCGGCCGCGGCGACCGCCATTCCGTCATGACGGCGATCGAGCACCGCTTCGGCCCATACGGCGGCCGCTACGTCCCGGAGACGCTGATGCCGGCGCTCGCGGAGCTGGAGTCCGCGTGGGTTCAGGCCCGCGGCGACGCCGGGTTCAAGGCCGAGCTGGGCGCGCTCCTGCGCGACTTCGCCGGGCGGCCCACGCCGCTCTACCACGCGCAGCGGCTCTCGGAGGCCGCCGGCCACACCGTGTATCTCAAGCGCGAGGACCTCCTCCACACGGGCGCGCACAAGATCAACAACGCGCTGGGCCAGTGCCTGCTCGCCCGCCGGATGGGCAAGCCGCGGATCATCGCCGAGACCGGCGCCGGCCAGCACGGCGTGGCGACCGCCACCGCCTGCGCCCTGCTCGGGCTCGAGTGCGTCGTCTACATGGGCACCGAGGACATGCGCCGGCAGCGGCCGAACGTGCAGCGGATGGAGCTGCTCGGCGCCACGGTCGCGCCCGTGGAGACCGGGGCGCGGACGCTCAAGGAGGCGGTGTCGGCGGCGATCCGCGACTGGGTCACCAACGTCCGGAGCACCCACTACGTGATCGGCTCCTGCGTCGGCCCGGCGCCGTTCCCGGCGCTGGTGCGCGACCTCCAGCGGGTGATCGGCGACGAGGCGCGCGCCCAGGTGCTCGAGTCGGCGGGCCGGCTGCCCGACCGCGTGGTCGCGTGCGTCGGCGGCGGCTCCAACGCGATCGGCATCTTCGTCCCGTTCGTGGACGACGCCGAGGTGGCGCTCGTCGGCGTCGAGGCCGCCGGCGAGGGCATCGACACCGGCCGGCACGGCGCGCCGCTGACGGTCGGCGGCCGCGGCGGGGTGCTGCACGGCGCCTACTCGGCGATCATGCAGGACGAGGACGGCCAGATCCTGGAGGCGCACTCCATCTCCGCCGGGCTGGACTATCCCGGCACCGGCCCGGAGCACGCCCACCTGCGCGACAGCGGCCGCGCGCGCTATGTGGCGGTGACCGACGAGCAGGCGCTCGCGGCGCTGCGTCGCGTGGCGGAGCTGGAGGGGATCATCCCCGCGCTGGAGTCCGCGCACGCCGTCGCGTGGGTGCTGGGCGCCGAGGCGCCCGACGGCACGGTGGACCTGATCTGCCTGTCGGGGCGGGGCGACAAGGACCTGGCCGAGGTCCTGCCGCGGCTGGGGCTGGCGGGATGACCGCGCACGGCAGCGGGGAGCGCTCGTGACCGTCGTCGAGACCGGCGCCGAGCGGATCGCCGCGGCGTTCGCGGCCGCGCCCGGCCGCGCCGCGCTGATGCCGTACCTGATGGGCGGCTTCCCGGACCTCGAGGCGTCGGCGGCGATCGGGGCCGCCTGCGCCGACGCGGGGGCCGATCTGGTGGAGCTCGGCGTGCCGTTCTCGGACCCGCTCGCCGACGGCCCGGTCATCCACGCCGCCGGCACGCGCGCGCTCGCCGCGGGCGCCACGCTCCACCGCGTCCTCGAGGTCGCGTCGCGGATCGCCGAGCGCCTGCCGGTGGTGCTCATGTGCTACGCGAACCCGCTGCTCGCCCGCGGGGTCGAGCGCTTCGCCGACGAGCTCGCCGCCGCCGGCGCCAGCGGCCTGATCGTGCCCGACCTGCCGCTCGAGGAGTCCGCCGCCGTGCGGCAGGCGTGCGACGCGTCCGGGCTCGCGCTCGTCCCGCTGATCGCGCCCACCACGCCCGAGGACCGGCTGGCGGAGATCGTCGGCCGCGCGCGTGGCTTCGTCTACGCGGTCGCGGTCACGGGGACGACCGGAGAGCGCTCGGACGCAGGACCGGCCGGCGTGCTCGCCCTCGCGAAGGCCCACAGCCCCGTGCCGGTGGCGCTCGGGTTCGGCATCTCGACGCCCGACCAGGTGGCGGCGGCGGCCGCCGCCGGGGCCGACGGCGTCGTCGTCGGCTCGCGCCTGGTG
>JBOGYU010000117.1:0-10875 GCA_050696935.1 Solirubrobacteraceae bacterium
GCGCCGCAGGGAGCGGCGCCGGGCGGAGGTGATGGCTCAGAGGGCGACCAGTCCGTTGGCGCCCGCGGGGAGCCCGGAGGCCCCGAATCCGCTCAGGGTGGTGAGGCTGCCGTCCGTGCCGACGCTGTAGGCGCCGATGCGGTTCTGGGCCGAGTTGAGGACATACAGGAACCTGCTGCGGCGGCTGAGGGCGGCGTCGATCGGGGCGCCGCCCTGCTGGACGGCGACGTCGTCGACCAGGCTGAGCCTGCCGTGGCGCCCGATCGCGTAGCTCGAGATGGTGCCCGAGCCGGTGTTGGTGGTGAACGCGAAGCGGTCGTCGTCGGTGACCACGACCCAGCACGAGGCGCGCTCGGAGCCGGCGAGCAGCGACGGTGTGATCGTGGCCAGCCCGCCGTCGCGGTCGGTGTCGTAGGAGGAGAGGGCGCTGGCGGTGCCGCCGAACGCCTCGGAGACGATCAGCGTGTCGTCGCCCGCGAACGCGAACCCGAACGGGGTCGGGCCCGCGGAGCCGAAGACGTCCGGGCCGCTCGCGCGACCGTCCCGGCCGACCGTGTAGGTGTCGATCACGTTGGTCGCCTTCTCGGTGACCACGAGCACGTCGCCCGAGGGATCGAACTCGATCTGGGCCGGTCCGGTCTGGTCGGCGCTCAGGGGCCGCGCCGAGTGCGGGATCTGCCACAGCCGGCCGTGACGGCCGATCCGGAACCCGGTGATGTTGCCCGGGCCTCCGGCGCCGCCGGCGTTGAGCACGTACAGGAGGTCGCGGTGCACCGTCACGCTCACGGGCATGTCGCCGCCCGACGGAACGGTGTCGACGAGCCGCAGTCCGCGGCGCCCGACGGCGAGCGAGGAGATCTCGTCGCTGCCGGCGTCGACGGCGAACAGGTGCCGAGAGCCGGGTCCGGCGGCGAGCCCGCCCTGGTTGCCGAGGCTGCCGCCGGTGCCGGTGCCCCCGGTGGGGAACCGCCCGGCGGGCGTGAGGGCGCCGTTGGGCGCGCGGTCGAACGCCGCGACGGCGTTGCCGGTCGGATCGTTGGTGAGGGTGTAGACGGCTCCGGTCGAGGCCTGGGCCATTGCGGCGGCGGCGAGTGTCGCCGCGCTCGCGACGGCCAGCGCCAGTCCGAGGCGAGGGATCGTGCGCATGGAGCGTTCCTCCTTGGGGTGGGGTGTCCCCCACCCTCGCCGGCGCGGCTCTCGCCGGCCTCTCGAAGAGCTATGGGGTCGGCGCGCGGTGGTCGCTGCGGTCGCGCACGAAGCAGAAGACGTAGCCGCAGTCGTCGGGCGCCAGCAACTCGATCTCGGTCGGCATGATCGCGCCGGAGCGATGGCGGCAGGAGAAGGTCGTCGTCCACGCGTGTCCGGCCTCGCGGCCGGATCGTGTCCACGCGCCGATCTGCTCGAGCTCGGCGGGGTGGATCGCCGAGATCGGCGTCGCCAGCAGCTGTTCATGGCTGTAGCCGAGGAATCGGCAGGCGGCCGGGTTGGCGTCGTGGATCCGGTTGCGGGTCGCGTCCAGGATGAAGATCGGGTGCTCCGCAAGCTCGAACAGCCGTTGCGCCGCGGGAGTCATCCGGCAAGGCTCCCTGCCGGACCTCTGGCAAAGCTCTGAGCCCGCTCGCGCAGCAGTGCACGGCGGGCGGGCGAGAGGCTCTGTGCGAGCACGCTGCGCACGATGTCGTACCGGAAGCGGAAGCCCGGCCCGTCGACCGCGAGCAGGCGCCGTTCGCACAGCCGTTCGAGCTCGATCGCGAGCTCGTCGGCGTCACCGTCCAGCACGGTCGCGAGCGCGAGCGGCGAGAACGGCCGCTCGAGCAGCGAGGCGGCGAGCAGGACCAAGTACGCCCGCGGGCCCTCGAGCCGGCAGCGCGAGAGGATCGTCGCGCCGAGCAGCTTCGTCAGCTCCTCGCGGCTGCCGCCGGACAATGCCGCGGCGACGAACTCCGGGTGCCCGCCGGTGCGTTCGAAGAGCCCGTCGTGTCCGACCAGGTCCGCCTCGGCGAGCGGATCCAGGCGCACGGTCGCGGTCGGTTCGAGGCGCCGCACCGGGTGGGCGGGCTGCGCCTCCTCGCTGCGCACGGCGGCGAGCACCGCGCCGGGCACGTCCGCGCACCTGCGCCGCAGGTAACCGAGGGCGGCGATCGTCTGGCGGTCGGCGAAGTGCACGTCGTCGAGCACCAGCACCATCGGGGCGTGATCGCGGATGATCGCGGCGAGCGCCTCCAGCACCTCGAGCTCGGCCGGCGGGTCGCCGCCGCCGAGCTCGGGGAGCACCGCCCGCAGGGCCGGCGCCGCGGCCGAGAGGTCGGCGTCCGCGAGCGCCGCGCGTAGCGCCATGGCGAGCGGCACGTACGGCAGGTGCGACTCGAGCTGACAGCAGGTGGCGCGGCCGGCCCGCACTACGGGCAGGCGGGCGAGCGTCTCGTCGAGCAGCCGCGACTTGCCGGCGCCCGCCTCGCCCTCGACCACGAGCAGCGAGAAGCGCCCCTCGAGCGCCTCGCCGATCGCCCGCTCCAGGCGTGCGAGCTCCTCCGAGCGCCCGAGCAGTGGCACGCCGTCCCGGGTGGTGACGCCGGGCTGGGAGGCGGGTCGCGGCAGGAGCGTCGCGACGTCCTGCTGGCGCAGGATGGCGACCTGGACGGCGCGGGTCTCCGGCATCGGCTCGAGCCCGAGCTCCGCGTCGAGCAGCCGGCGCAGCACGTCGCAGCGCTGCAGGGCCTCGTGTTGACGCCCGAGGGCGTATAGGGCGACGGCGGCAATCCGGTAGCCGCGCTCGCCGAAGCGGTCGAGCGTGATCGCGCGTTCCGCCCACTCCAGCGCCTGCCGGAGGTCCCGCTCGGCAAGCGCCGCGTCGGCGCCGTCGAGCAGGATGCCGAGCAGCCGTGCGGCGTATGTGCGGCGATGTTCCTCGGCCCAGTCCGCGTACGGCTCGTCCTCGAGCAGCTCGCCCCGGTCGGCGAGCGCGACCGCCGCCGCCCACAGCCGCCGCGCCTCGCCGGTCGGGCTGCGCTCGGCGCGCCCGATCAGCTCGTCGAAGCGGTCGACGTCCAGATCCACGCGCTCGTGGGGGACGCGGTATCCGCCGGGCTCGGTGACGATCAGGCTGCGGCCGCCGCCCTCGGGCGCGAGTCGCCGCCGCAGCACCGACACGTAGTTCTCGAGGGTCGCGGCGGCGTCGCGCGGCAGCGACTCGCCCCACAGCAGGTCGGCGAGCCGAGCCTTCGAGATCCCGTGACCGCGCGCCAGCAGCAGCGCCTCGAGCAGCTGCTTCGGCTTGAGCCCCCCGAGGTCACGCGGGCCCAGCCACCGCCGGCCGTCGGCGGTCAGCGCGAGGGGACCGAACAGCTCGGCGGCGAGCGCCGGCGACGAGGACCGCGGCGCGGCCTGGGCAGCGCTGGCAACGGACATCTGGCGCCAGTAGATCAGACCGATCGGTCTAGGTCAATGCCTCAGACTTGCCGGGATCGCGCCGACGAGGGGCTGTTAATACTTTAGACAGATCGGTATGGTTGTCGCATGGCGACCAGCCCGCGCGAGCGGCTCATCGACACCGCGGTCGAGCTCTTCTACCGCCACGGCTACCACGCCACCGGCATCGGCCGCATCCTCGAGGAGTCGGGCGTGGCCAAGATGACCCTCTACACGCACTTCCACTCCAAGGACGAGCTCATCCTCGCGGCGCTGCGCCGACGCGACGAGCGCTTCCGCAACGACGTCATGCGCGAGCTCGCGGCCCGCACCGACGATCCGGCCGAGCGGCTCGTACTCCTGTTCGACATCCTCGCCGACTGGTTCTCCCAGCCGGACTTCAGCGGCTGCATGTTCATCAACGCCGCGGCCGAGTACGCCGCGCCCGACGAGCCGATCCACGCTGCCGCCGCCGAGCACAAACGCCTGTTCGCGGGCTACCTTCGCTCGCAGGCGGAAGCGGCCGGGGCCCGCGATCCCGACGCGCTCGCCGAGCAGCTCGTGCTGCTCATGGAGGGCGCGATCTCGACCGCCCACGTCTCCGGTCCCGGGCGCGCGGCGGCGCGAGCGCGCGGCGTCGCCGAGCTGCTCGTCCGTCAGGCGACCGACGGATCCGCCGCGTAGGTGTGCGGCAGCCCGTCGAGCTCGGGCAGCAGCACCACGCTCTCCTGCTCGTTGGGATCCGTCCGCGTCACGAGCGCGACCGCCTCCTCGCTCGCGCTGGGGTTCACCGGCAGGTGCGGGCAACCGGGCGGGATGTAGATCAGGTCTCCGGCCGTGTTGACGACGCGCTCGCGCAGCCCGTCTCCGAACCATGTCACCGCGGTCCCGGCCAGCATGTAGATCGCCGTCTCGTGGCCGGCGTGCAGGTGCGCCCGCGCACGCCCGCCGGGCGGGATCCTGACCACGTGGGCGCAGATGCCGCGCGCGCCGACGCTCTCGGCCGAGATCCCCCAGGCGTACTCAAGCCCCTGCCGGCCCGACGACCGGCCTTCCGGGCGGATCGTGACGATGCCGTTGCCGCCCATGACGCTACGCCCCCCGGCGGCGCCACGCCTGAACGATGCGCAGCTCCCGCGTGACGTCACCGCCGCCGGACCCGGCATCGAGGCAGCGCATGCCGGGTGCCGAATCCACGCGGTCCAGGAGCGCGCCGGTCGTCGGCTCCGGCGCGTAGGCGAGCGCGCGCAGCCGTTCGCGACCGCGCCGTCCGCCGCGGATGATGTAGCGCTCGCGCACTCCCGGCGGCGCTTCGAGGATGTCCACGGCTGTCATGTCCGGGCTCCTGGGTCGTAGGTTCATCGGCCGTAGCGTCCGGGGTGCAGCTCTCGAAAACCTCTCGGGCAGCCCTCCGGTGACGTCAGGCCGCCGGAGCCGGCTCCTCCAGCCCGTATTGGGAGACCAGATGCGTGAGCGGGAGATCGAATCGCGCCGAGGTGCGTGCCGGCAGATTCTTCTCCAGCCAGTTCGAGCGGCCGGGCGGATCGGTCGCGAGGACGATTTCGGTCGCACGGAAGCCCGCCAGCGCGTCCTCGATCGCGAGCAGCGGGTCGGAGTCGCCGATGACCCCGTGGGCGGCGATCGGGTTGCGTACGGGGGTGGGGCTATGACGCCGCGAGCGGCGCCGAGGTGAAGCCGACGCTGAACGCGCGGCACCAAATGACGACGTTGGAGTACCGCTCGAGGCGCAGTTCCGCGGGCACCGTGTACTGCTGGTTGCCCTTGTTGCCCTTGAGCGCCCCGAGATCGACGAAGTCACCAAGCTCGCCACCACCGGCCCCATCGCGTGTCGAGAGGTAGACCCGCAGATCGGGACCCGGGTCCGTCTCAAACTCGGTCAGCGTGAGCTTGCGCTCGCCATTCGGCAGCTCGACGACCGCGGCGGTGCCCCGGCCGGGATGCGCGAGCGCCCCGAACGACCCGCTCGCAAGCTGCACATTGCCGCTCGGGCCCGAGCCGCCGCCCCCAAGCGCATTGCCATCGCCGCGCGCGTCAGCGAGCGGCACGCCGCTCACCACCCGCTCGTCGACCTCCTTGCCGCGGATCGACGGCAGCGCGACCAACCAGGCGAACGCGAGCGCGACCGCGCCGATGCCCACCGCGATCGGGAACCGCAGCTCGGGACGCCGCCGCGCGACGGGGTAAGAGCCGACGATCACGGCGCCAAACCACGCCGCTGTCAAGCCCATCGCCAACCGCGCCTCGTCGGCGAGCCGGCCGACGACGAACACGCCGGCCACCAGGAGCACCGCTAATCCGACCGCCGCCAGAACTCGGCCGCCGACCCGGGTCCGCGGCCGTACGCCGACCACCGCCGCCTGCTCAGACATCGCTTGCTCCTCGTCGTCGTCATTCGACATGGCCGTCGCCGCCGTGCGTCCCGCAGCGACACCTGGATCGCGGTCGCTGTCGCCCCGGCGATTGCGTCCGGTGGGCGGCATCGTCCGGCACCGACCTCTGAGCGACCTCTGGTCCACGTTGTCGTCGCGGCGCACGAGCGCGTTGAGCGAGGCGCTCGCACTGCCCCTGGATGTCAAGCGCCTGCGCTTCGCGGCTCACCGGGAAGCCGTCGGCGACCCCAGCGCAACGCGACGACGACCGTCGTTGGCGCGTACTCCGACTACCCGACCTGGTGCCCACCGGGTACCCGGGTTGTGCGAGGAGCGGCCGATCGTGGCGCGCAAGGCGCCGCGTAGCAGCCGTTCACGGCGAACCCTCTGGCCGGACCCGAACCGGCGACCCCTTCCTCGCGTTGGAAGGAGTCGGCCAAGCCGCTCCGAAAGCGAGAAAACCGCGCTGTGGCACGGTTTGGGAAGCCCTCTGCCGGACTCGAACCGGCGACCCCTTCTTTACCATCGCAGTCCGACAACGTTGCCGGACACGTTGCGCAGAGCCAAAGTGCCTGGACACGCATGGAACGCACACCCCGCAGCCGGATGCACCGATTTGCACCACCCCGCATCCTCCGGCACCGCGTGGGTACCTTGAGTTCGAAGGCGCCAGCGCTGGGTCCGACCGGTCCTCGCGCCGGCGGGGGCGGTGACGCGCCCGTCCTGGAAGCCCTTGAGGCTGGTGCACAGCATCGGGCCGTCGATCTGCGCAACATCGGGTCGACGATGCGCACGACGCCACGCGCATCACGATGCCGCCGGCATCCGGCCGGCCGCCGGCGAACGCGCGGCTGCGGCGCCTGGTCAGCCAGCTCGTGCAGCTGCGGCCGGTGTTGGAGGACCCGGCGCGCGAGGGATGGCTCGAGCCGCGGGTGAGCCCGGCCAGCTGATGACGCTGCCGGCGCCCGAGCCCGATCCGGAACGGGCACTGCCGGCCGATAAGGAGATCAAGGTCCTTGCGAGTACGCGCTCGGGTGGTCGAGCGCCAGGCCGCTGAGGCGATCCCGCTCAGCCCGTCCGGATGCTCGAGGTCGAGGCCGCCGCCAACGCCGTCCATCGGTGGGCCGTCGAGCAGATCGTCGGCCGCCGCCTGGCCGGCGAGCTGCGCAATCAACCCGCTCGAGTACGGCCACGCACTGCGCCACGAGGCCCAGCCGCTGCGCCACCGCACCCACGAGCGGCTAATGCGCGCGTTCCCGGACCCGAGGTCCTCAGCCGGGGGCACCCGAGGTCCTCAGCGGGGGCGTGTGCCTGGTCGAGGGCGAGCCGGCCGAGGCGCAGACCCGTCTGACGGTCTCAGCATCGAGGCCCCGCTGAGGGCGCCGGCGACTACTGCGCCTGCGTGGGGGCGGGAACAGCGCCGATCTGCCGCAGCATCCCCAGCGTGTCCCAGTTGGTCCACTCCTCCACGACCTTGCCGTTCGCCACGCGCGAGACGACGATCCCCGAGACCGTCACCTGCTTGCCGGAGGCCGGCACACCCATCAGCTCGCCGTCGTGCGTGCCTCGGCCGGTCCAGCGGCTCGCGACCGTGTCCCCCTCGGCGATCTGGTCGTCGACGGTGATGCGCGCATCGGAGTAGGCGGCGCGGAACATCGAGACGTTGTCCTTAAAGCCCCGGGGGCCACGGAGCTCCTCCGGCAGCGACGGGTCGTGGCCGACGTAGCTCTCGTCGACGAGTTCGTCGACGACATCGAGGTCCGTCCACGGCTCCTCGAGCAGCCGGCGGACGATGGTCTTGCTCTCCTCGGCGGACATTTCCTCGCTCCTTGCTCGTACGCGTTCGACCAGCCGACACTACGCCTGCGCGACGGCGCCGCGCAAGGCCGGATCTCGCGTGCCGCAGGGCAGCGCCAGGGCTGCTCAGTCGGCCATCGTGTCGATGACCACCTCGTAGTGCTCGACGGCCGGCCCGCCCGAGGCGCCACCCCGCCTCCTCCCGGGGCCCCCTGACCGCCTCCTCGCTGGCGTCCATCGCCTCCTGCGATTCCCAGTACCGCAGGGGGACGAACCCGCGCGGTGGGTCTCCGGCGAACAGCCCGGGAAGCGTGGGGTCGAACTCCTCATGGGGTTCCTCGAGCATCTGGCGCTCCCCCGCGACCCGCGCACCTACCTCCTCCTCCGGCAGCGAGCCCTTCCAGCCGCGTAGGTGTCGGTGAGGGTCAGGGCCGCGACGAGCCCGGGATGATCGCGGTAGAGCTCCTGCACGACCGTGCCACCCCAGGAGAGTCCGGCGAAGGGCGCCGGCACCGAGCTCGAGCGCCTCGTTCAGCCCCGCGAGGTAGTTCGCATAGTCCGGCAGGCCGAAATCCGCGGGCAAATCGGAGGAGCGGTGTAGGGACGACGACAACCCATCTCCCAGATCGACGTCCGAACCGGGCGTGTACCGCGTCGGTACCTTGAGCCGACGACCGGTCGCCGGGCACGACTCTCCCCAGCCGCAAACGCCCGCGCAGCGCCCTCCGACGGGAGCGGTTGACCCCTTCTTGCCCGGAAGTGGTCAACCGTCCAATACCCAGCAATCGGGATGGGCTATTTGCAGGGCTTTTCAAGCCCTCTGCCGGACTCGAACCGGCGACCCCTTCCTTACCTCGTCACCCACAACGTCGCCGACTGCCCCCGGATCCTGCGCGACTGGGCCGCCGCGCAACGCGGCCGCGGGAGCGTCATCCTCGTCTACGGCATCGACCACAGCGAGTTCGCACTCATCGCGCATCGAGCGCTGGCTCCAGCTCCGCCCCGACCAGGCGGACTGGAGTGACTTCCCCGCGATTCTCGACCGCAGATTCGCCGGCCGATAGCCCAACGTGCTCGTACGGCGCCCGCGGGCGCTCGACACTGCCACGCCCGCCGCAACCCGCCGACACTTGGATCTGGATCGGCGTGTCCTCCACCGGGTCAGTCGACATGGTGATCCTCAGCGGCTCGGCGCCTGGCGAGGCGGCCGTCAGGAGGGCGCCGATGAGGACGGCGAAGCGACTCGGGGTGCGGATGCTGGGGTCCTCATCGGCAGCATCGGTGCAGCTCCTGAGTTCGAGCGACGGGCTCTGGAGGGGCTCGCCGCGGCACACTCGCCGGCGGGGCGTGCAGGACCGGGCGCCCGCACGGCCGGCACATGCTCCGCCGCGGCCACGCTCAGCAGGGGGCCCGCAACATCGCCGGCGACCAGCGGCGAGGGCGCCCTGGGAGCGCTCGGTGCTAAGGCGGTGGCGACGGGCTCGCCGAGGCCGCTGCGGACCATCTCGCCCCAGCCGCGGCTCGGGCGCAGCACTGTCCACCACGCCTTGGCGCGGATGACGGCGAGCCACTGGCGGTAGCCGAAGTTCTCGCCTATGGCCGCGAGCATCAGGCGACCGAGGTCGCGCCAGTCGGGGTAGCGCGCGAAGGCGCGTCCCTCGATGAGCAGGGCGCCGAAAGAGAGCACGAGCCCGTAGGTGAAGGCGAGCGCCAGGATCAGCGCGGCCATCGCGGGTGCGACCCAACCGGCGGCCAGCCCGACGGCGGTGTACAGGAGTCCTGCGACCTCGACGAGCGGTCCGACCGCCTCGAAGACGAGGAAGAACGGCATGCCGACGAGGCCGACGCCGCCGTAGCGCGGGCGGCCGATGATCGAGCGGTGCCGCCACAGCGTCTCGAGCAGTCCGCGTTGCCAGCGGTCGCGCTGGCGGGCGAGGGTGGCGCGGTCGGCGGGGGCTTCGGTCCAGCAGATCGGGTCGGCGACGAAGGTGATCTTGTAGCGGCGGCCCTGCTCGCGGCAGTGGCGGTGCAGGCGCACGATCAACTCCGTGTCCTCGCCGATGGTCGTGGTGTCGTAGCCGCCGGCCTCCACGACGACGTCGCGACGGAAGAGGCCGAAGGCGCCCGAGATGATCAAGAGCATGTTCAGTCGGGACCACCCGGCGCGGCCGGCGAGGAAGGCGCGCAGGTACTCGACGATCTGGATGTTGACGAGCATGGAGCGGGGCGTCCGCACCTGGTGGATGCGCCCGCCCGCGATCCGCGAGCCGTTGAAGATCCGCACGATGCCGCCGGTGGCCACGGTCTCGGGCTCCGCCTGGAATGCCCACACGAGGCGGGCGAGTGCATCGGGGTCGAGCACGGTGTCGGAGTCGATGGCGCAGAACAGGGGGTAGGCCGCGTAGCGGATCCCGCAGTTGAGCGCGTCGGCCTTGCCGCCGTTGTCCTTGTCGATGACCAGCAGGCGCTCGTCGTGCGAGCTCGCGTAGATCGCTCGGACGGCCGCCGACCCCAGCCTGGCGCGCGGGACCCGCTCGACGGGCACGAGGCCGAAGGCCTCCGTCAGTGCCGCTAGCGTGCCGTCGGTCGACCCGTCGTTGACGACCATGACCTGAAGCTCGCGGTAGCGCGACGCGAGCAGCGACCGGATCGAGTGCACGATGATCGGCGCCTCGTTGTAGGCCGGCACGAGGATGGTCACGGGAAGGGAGAGCGGAGAGTTGCTGACGCCGCGGAAGTCGCGCATGGGCCGGCGACGGACCCAGTCGGACACCTGCCCGCTGCCGAGTGCGAGCAGCAGCGTGTACGCCGCGTTGAGGGCGGCGAGGTAGGACACGAACAGCAAGTCGAGGACGTGATGGAGCGTGTACATCAGGCGGCCCGCTCGCCGAGCCGGTTCATCGCCAGCGCCTCTCGTGCGCGGTCGCGGGCGTAGGCGTCCGCATGCGACAGCGTGCGCTGCAGTGCGGCGTGACCGGGCGCGCCGAGGTTCAGCAGCGCACTGGCGGCGTTGGCGCGCACCCACCACGCGCGGTCGTCGAGCACCGCCTCGAGCGCGGGCGCCGAGCGGTGAATGCCGATCGTGCCCAGGGCCTTGGCCGCCTGGGCGCGCAGGGGCCACGACGGGTCCTTGAGGGCGCGTTCGAGCTCCAGCCGGGACCGCCGGCCGCCGACGCTGCCCAGCGCACGGGCGGCCGAGATGCGTTCCTCCGTGGCGTCCCGGCGCAGCAGCTCGATGAGCGCGGGCTCGGCGCGCCGGTCGCCGGCCACGCCGAGCGCG
>JBOGYU010000118.1:0-10873 GCA_050696935.1 Solirubrobacteraceae bacterium
TGCTTGGCCTCGGGGTACAGCGCGCGCCCCGCCTCCGTCGTGGCGGCGCCGAGGCGGCCGCGCCGGAGCAGCGTCGCGCCCGTGCGGCGCTCGAGCGCCTGGATGCGCTTGGTCACGGCGGACTGCGTGAGGCCGAGCGCGTCGGCGGCCCCGTGGACGCTGCCGGTCTCCACGGCGAGGACGAACGCGAGCAGGTCGCGCCCCGACAGCGGCTCGGATTCCGTCCTTTGCATTCCGGAACGGAATGGTATCAGTCGGAACCGGAATGGATCCGCTGCTGCCGGCCCACGAGGATGGGCTCGTGACGCAGCTGGGCTTCGTCATCGACCAGCGCGCGTGCATCGGCTGCCACGCGTGCACGGTGGCGTGCAAGGCCGAGCACGGCGTCGAGCTCGGGGTCTTCCGGACGTGGGTGAAGTACATCGAGCACGGCACGTTCCCGGACGCACAGCGCTCCTTCTCGGTGCTGCGCTGCAACCAGTGCACGGACGCGCCGTGCGTGACGGCGTGTCCGACGACCGCCCTGTTCAAGCGCGAGGACGGGATCGTCGACTTCGACCCGGAGCGGTGCATCGGCTGCAAGGTGTGCATGAACGCGTGCCCGTACGACGCGCTGTACATCGACCCGAACCAGGGCACGGCGGGGAAGTGCAACTTCTGCGCGCACCGGGTCGACGCCGGGATGCAGCCGGCGTGCGAGGTGGTGTGCCCGACGGACGCGATCGTCTCCGGTGACCTCGACGACCCGGCGTCGCGTGTGAGCAGGCTGCTGGAGGAGGTGCCGTTCGAGGTCCGCGCGCCGGAGCAGCGGACGGGCCCGAACGTGTTCTACCTCGGCGCGGCGGAGGCGTCGATCGACCCGCTCCAGGTCGCGGGCGGCGAGGCGTACCTCTACAGCGAGGTGGTGGACTCCCAGCACGAGAAGCTCGCGCCGCTGGCCGAGGAGGCGACGGCGGTGGCGATGCACGACGTCGCGCACCCCGCGCCGTGGGGCTGGCGGGTGTCGAGCTACTTCCTCACGAAGGGCGTCGCGGCGGGGGCGATGATGCTGGCGGTGGGCGGCATGCTGGCGGGGCTGGTGGCGCTGGCCGGGATCGCCGCCACGGGGGCGTTCCTGATCTGGGACCTCAAGCGGCCGGAGCGCTTCTACTACCTGTTCGTCCGGCCGCAGCAGCGCTCCTGGCTGGCGCTGGGGACCTGGTGCATCACCGCCGCGGCGGCGGTTGCGTTCGCCTACACGGTGCTCGGGGGCGAGGCGCTGCGGTGGCTGATGGTGCCGGCGGGCGCGCTCCTGGCCGGGTACACGGCGTTCCTGTTCGGCCAGTGCGCGGGGCGCGACCTGTGGCAGAGCCGGCTGCTGCTCCCGCACACCATCGTCAACGCGCTGCTGGCGGGGGCGGCGGCGCTGGCGCTGCTGGGGGAGGGCGGGCTGAAGTGGTGGATCGTCGGGGCGGGGGCAGGCAGCCTCGCGCTGATCGCCGCCGACACCTTCGGCCGTCACGCCACGCGCCAGGCGGCTCGTGCAGCCCGGAACCTGTGGCACGCGCGGCGGTTCTGGTGGGGCGTGGCGCTGGTCGCGGCCGCCGTGCCGCTGGCGCCGGTGCTCGCTCCGGCGGCCGCCGTTGTTGCCCTGGTCGGGCTGTGGCTGTACGAGGACGCGTGGGTGCGGGCCGGCCAGAGCGTGCCGCTGAGCTGATGCGCAGGCATCCCCCGGCCGAGCAGTGGGACTCCTGGTCGGAGTACGACCCGAAGGCGTGGCCGCGCAAGGTCGCGCGCGAGTACACGCTCGTCCCGACCGTCTGCTTCAACTGCGAGGCCGCCTGCGGTCTGCTCGCCTACGTCGACCGCGAGAGCCTCGAGATCCGCAAGCTGGAGGGCAACCCGCACCACCCCGGGTCGCGCGGCCGTAACTGCGCGAAGGGCCCGGCGACGATCAACCAGATCAACGACCCGGAGCGGATCCTGTACCCGCTGCGGCGTAAGCCCGGCACTCCGCGCGGCGGCGGGGAGTGGGAGCGGGTGTCGTGGGACCACGTGCTCGACGCGTTCGCGGAGCGCATGCACGAGGCGTTCGCGGCGGGCCGCCCGAACGACGTCTGCTACTTCGTCGGCCGGCCCGGCGAGGACGGGTTCGCGGACCGGTTCCTGGAGACCTGGGGGGCGGACGGGCACAACTCGCACACCAACGTGTGCTCCTCCGGAGGCCGGACGGGCTATGGCCTGTGGTCGGGGACCGACCGCCCGTCGCCGGACTACGCGAACGCGCGGCTCGTGCTGCTGTGCTCGGCGCACCTGGAGTCCGGCCACTACTTCAACCCGCACGCGCAGCGGCTGGTGGAGGCGCAGGCGAAGGGCGCGAAGATCGCGGTGATCGACCCGCGGCTGTCGAACACCGCCTCGCGCGCGGACTACTGGCTGCCGACGTGGCCGGGCAGCGAGGGCGCGGTGCTGCTGGCGATGGCGAAGCTGATCCTCGACGAGGGGCTCTACGACCGCGAGTTCGTGCGCCGGTGGGTGAACTGGCGCACCTACCTGCGCCACCGCGCGCCCGGGGCGGAGCCGACGCTCGACAACTTCATCGGCGAGCTGCGGCGCGAGTACGCGCGCTACACGCCCGGGTTCGCGGAGGCCGAGAGCGGGCTCGGAGCCGCGACGGTGGTGGAGGTGGCGCGCGAGATCGCCGCCGCCGCGCCGGCCTTCAGCTCGCATATCTGGCGCGCGGCGGCGGCCGGGAACCTGCACGGCTGGCAGATCACGCGCGCGCTGTGGCTGCTGAACGTGCTCACCGGCTCGGTGGGGACCGAGGGCGGCGTGTCGCCGAACGCGTGGAACAAGTTCATCCCGGCGCCGTGGCGCGAGCCGCCCGCGCACCGGCAGTGGAACGAGCTGAGCTGGCCGCGCGAGTACCCGCTCGCGCACAACGAGATGAGCTTCCTGTTCCCGCACTTCCTGCACGACGGGCGCGGCGCCCAGCCGGTGCTGTTCAGCCGCGTGCTGAACCCGGTGTGGACGTTCCCCGACGGCTACGCCTGGCTGCGGGCGCTGCGCGACGAGTCGCTGGTCGGCCTGCACGGCGCGCTCACGCCGACGTGGTCGGAGAGCGCCTGGTGGGCCGACTACGTGCTCCCCATGGGCCACGGGCCCGAGCGCCACGACACGCACTCCTACGAGACGCACGCCGGCCGCTGGCTCGGCTTCCGCCAGCCGGTGCGCCGTGTCGCGATGGAGCGGCTGGGCCGGCCGGTCCAGTTCACCTACGAGGCCAACCCGGGGGAGGTCTGGGAGGAGGGCGAGTTCTGGATCGAGGTGTCCTGGCGCGCGGACCCCGACGGCTCGCTCGGGATCCGGCGGTTCTACGAATCCCCGTACCGCCCGGGCGAGAAGATCACGCTCGCCGAGTACTACCGGTGGATGTTCGAGCACTCGGTCCCCGGGCTGCCCGAGAAGGCGGCCACCGAGGGGCTGGACCCGCTCGCGTACATGCGGCGCTACGGCGCGGTGGAGGTCCCGGGCGGGGAGTACGCCCAGCACGAGGAGCCGGTGGCCGAGGAGGCCGAGGTGCGGGGCGTGGAGGAGACCGTGACGCGGGTGGCGTTCGACGGCGCGCACCTGCCGCTCACCGGCCGCCCCGACACGGTCGCGGCGATGGTGGACGGCGTGCCCCGCCGCGGCTTCAACACCCCGTCGCGCAAGCTCGAGCTCTACTCGGAGACGCTCGCCGAGTTCGGCTGGCCGGAGCACGCCACCCCCGGCTACTTCCGCAGCCACGTGCACCCGTCGCGGATCGACCACGCGGCCGGCGAGTACGTGCTGCTGCCGACCTACCGGCTGCCGACCATGATCCACTCCCGCTCCGGCAACGCGAAGTACCTGAACGAGCTCTCGCACACGCACCCGCTGCTCGTCTGCCCCGAGGACGCCGAGCGGATCGGGGTCGTGACGAACGACCTCGTGCGCGTGGAGACGGAGATCGGCTGGTTCGTGATCAAGGCGCTGGTCACCGAGGGCATCCGGCCGGGGGTGGTCGCCGCGTCGCACCACATGGGGCGCTGGCGGCTACGCGAGGCGAGCGGCGGCGAGCGCTGGTCCACCGCGCTGGTCGACATGGCCGAGGCCGGGGAGGGGGTGACGTTCCGCCAGAGGGAGGGCGTGCGACCCTGGGAGTCCGGCGACCCCAGCTCGCAGCACGTCTGGTGGAGCGACGCGGGGGTGCACCAGAACATCACCTTCCCCGTCCATCCCGACCCCGTGAGCGGCATGCACTGCTGGCACCAGAAGGTCCGCGTCCGCCCCGCCGAGGCCGGCGACGCCTACGCGGACGTCCACGTCGACTTCGCGCGGGCGCGCGCCGTCTACCGCAGGTGGCTCGCCCTGGCCCGGCCCGCGAGCGGCGAGCTGCGGCGCCCGATCTGGCTCTTCCGGCCGGTCAAGCCCCAGCTCGACGCCTACGCGCTGCCGGACGACGAGCGCACCCGGGCCGCCCGCGCCGCCGCGGCGGACCCGCGCCCCGACCCGGACGCCTTCACCGAGCTCGTCGACTGGTCGCCCGCCGCGACCTGGGGTCCCGTTCGCGCGCGGTGAGCCGCCTCGCGGTCCCGCACGGCTCGTCGCGCCCGCTGGCCCGCGACGCGCTGGCCGGCGTCACCGTCGCGCTCGTGCTGATCCCCCAGGCGCTGGCCTACGCCGGCGTGGCCGGCGTCCCGCCCGTGGCCGGCCTCCACGCCGCCGCGCTCCCGCTGCTGGCCGCGGCCCTGTTCGCCTCCTCGCCCTACCTGCAGACGGGGCCGGTGGCGATGACCAGCCTGCTGACCTTCGGCGCCCTTGCCGGCCGCGCGCCGCTGGGGAGCGAGGCGTATCTCGAGCTGGCGATGCTGCTGGCGCTGGTCGTCGGCGTGGCGCGGGTGCTCGTCGGCCTGCTGCGGGCCGGCGTGGTGGCCCACCTGATGTCCGAGCCGATGCTGATGGGCTTCCTGCCCGGCGCGGCGCTGCTGATCGTCGCCTCCCAGCTCCCGGCGGCGCTGGGCGCCGACCCGGACGGGGACCTGCTCGAGAGCGCGGTCCGGGCGCTCGTCCACCCTGCCGAGTGGGATCCCGCCGCGCTCGCGCTCGCCGGCGGCACGCTCGTCGTCGTCGCCGGCGGACGGCGGCTGCACCGCTTCTTCCCGGGCGTGCTCGTCGCGCTGCTCTGCGGCCTCGCGGCCGGCAGCCTGGCCGGCGACCCCGTGGCGACGGTCGGCGCCGTCCCGGCCGGCTTCCCGGAGCTCGGGCTCGACCTCCCGTACGGGGAGCTGCCTGCACTCCTGGTCCCCGGCGCCGTGATCGCGCTCGTGGGCTTCGCCGAGGCGGCGTCGGTGGCGCGCACCTACGCGACGCGGGAGCGGCGCCGCTGGAGCGCCGACCGCGAGTTCATCAGCCAGGGCGCCGCCAACCTCGCCGCGGGCGTCTCGGGCGGCTATCCCGTCGGCGGCTCGCTGTCGCGCTCGGCGCTCAACCACTCGGCGGGCGCCGTGTCGCGCCGGGCCGGCGCGATCACCGGCCTGGTCGTGCTCGCCTTCCTGCCGCTGGCCGGCGTGCTGGAGCCGCTCCCGCAGGCGGTGCTCGCGGCGATCGTGATCTCGGCGGTCGTGGGCCTGATCCGCCTGCGGCGCCTGGTGGCGCTGTGGCGAGTCTCGCGGCCGCAGTTCGCGGTCGCGTGGACCACGTTCGCGCTGACGCTGCTGCTGTCGCCGCACGTCGAGCTCGCCGTGGTGATCGGGGTGACGCTCTCGATCGCCGTGCACCTGGTCCGCGAGCTGTCGCTGCGGCTGGCGGTCACGGTCGTCGGGGACACGCTGGAGGTGCGCCCGGCCGGGGTGCTCTGGTTCGCGACCGCCAACGACCTCCAGGAGCGCCTGATCGACCTGCTGGAGCGCAATCCGGACGCCGCGCGCCTGCGGCTCGACCTCGACGGGCTGGGCCGGATCGATCTCACCGGCGCGATGACGCTCGGCCACGTGCTCGACGACGTCCGGGCCGCCGGGATGACGATCGACGTCCGCGGCGTCCCGCCGCAGGCCCGCGGGCTGCTCGAGCGCTACGGGGCGCGGCGTGAGGAGCTGCACTGAGGCGGGATCGGAACGGGTCGCCCGAGCGCCGCCGAGGGCGTCATCGGAAGAGGTCGTCCGCGAGCGCGCGGACGAGGGCGGCCGCGCCCGGGCCGTCGTCCGTGCGCACGTGACGATCGAGCCCGCGGACGCGGACCGCCGGCTCGCGGGTGTCCTTTCCGCGCGCGAGGTCGGCCGCGGCGGCGGCCTCGTCGGCGACCGCGATCACCGTGGCTGCCAGCTCGCGGCCGCCCGCGTCCGGCAGGCCGCGCCAGTCCTCCACCGGCGCGAGGCCGGCGCAGCCGATCGCCACCTCGGCCTGCCCGTTCCGCCAGGCGCGGCCGAACGAGTCGGTGACGAGGACCGCGCAGCCCAGCGCGGCCCGGAGCGCGCGGGCGGAGGCGTCGGGGTCGCGGGGGAGCAGGACGAGCGTGCCGGGATCGCCGGCGTTCGACGCGTCCACGCCGGCGTTCGCGCACACGAAGCCGTGGCGGGTGCGGCAGATCAGCCGGCCGGCGTCGGCGCGCAGGAGCTCCTCGGTCTCGTCGAGGATCGCCTGCACGTGGCGCGGGTCCTTGCCGTGCTCGGCGGCGAGGTCGCGTGCCCGGGGGCCGGGGGAGAGGTCGGCGAGCCGCACCGTGCGGCCCTCGGCCTTCGAGACGACCTTGTGCGCGACCGCGAGCACGTCCCCGGGGCGCAGGCCGCCCTCGAGCCGGCCGGCGGCGCCGGCGAGCAGCGCCGCCAGGTCGTCGCCCGGCCGCACCTCCGGCAGCCCGGGCAGCGCGGCGACGGTCAGCACGAGGCGGTCACGCCGGGGCGCCGACGAGCCGGTCGAGCACCGCGGCGTTCATCGAGCGGCCACCGGGACGAGCCGGTCGAGCACGGCCCGCGTCCGCGCGGCCCCGCCCGGCCGCGACTCGAGCGCCTCCCGCAGCGCGGCGAGGTCGCCGGGCGTGTCGACGTCGAGCGCCAGCGACGGCAGCTCGCACACGCTCACCGTGGCCCCGGCGCCGGCCGCCAGGGCGGCGTGGCGGGCGAACGAGCCGGTCCCGAAGGCGGGCGCCACCGCCGCGGGCGGCGTGAGCAGGAGGGCGTTCGTTCCGCTCCCGTGGCGGTCGGGCACGATCACGACGTGCGGCGGCTCGCCGCCCCGGGCCAGCAGGCGGGAGACCTCGCCGGGGTCCAGCGCCGGGCAGTCGCCCGGCACGAGCAGCGCGCGGGCCGCGCCCCGCGCCAGCGCGGCGTCGATTCCCCGCGCGGCGGCCGCCGACTGGCCGGCCTCCTCGGCGTCGTGCACGATCGCGGCGCCGGTCCGCTCGGCGGCGCGGGCCGCCATCGGCTCGGCCGTGACCACGACCACGTCGGCGATCCCGGGCACGGCGCCGAGCGCCTCCAGCACGTCGCCCACCATCGCCTCGGCGAGCTCCCGCCGCTCGCCGCCGCCGACCGCCTCGCCGAGCCGCTGCTTCGCGCGCCCGAAGGACTTGATCGGCAGGACGGCGGCGGTCCGCATCCGGTGCGATCCTAGTACCCGTGGCCGGAAGTACGGCGCATAACCCGGCGCAGTCCGGGTCGTGTCTGCCGGTGCCCGGCATCCGCGAGCATGCTGGTGGCACGTGACCGGATGCCGGGTGCCGGCAGGCGCGGGCCGGGCCCGCCGGAATGCGTCGTAATTTCGGCCGCGGGTACTAGCCCCAGCGCGCCCGCAGGCGCGGGAGCACGTCGCGCGTGAAGAGCGAGATGAACCGCTCCTGGTCCTCCCCCGGCCCGTGGAACACCAGCTCGGTGAAGCCGAGCTCGACGTACGGCGCGATCCGCTCGACCACCTCGTCGGGGTCGGCCGAGACGATGAAGCGCGAAGCCGCGCGCTCGGGGTGGGCGTCCGCGAGCCGCTCGAGCTCCAACGGATCGTCCGTGGCCATCTTCTCCTCGGACGTGAGCGCGAGCGCCCCCCACCAGCGGCACGCGCGCTCTGCCTCCCCGGCGTCGGTGTCGTAGGACACCTTGATCTCGATCATCTTCGCGATCGCCGCCGGGTCCCGCCCCGCGCCGGCGGCTCCCTCGGCCACGTTCGCGAGCAGCGTCTCGTAGAGCTCCATCGGCTTGCCGCTCGTGCAGATGAACCCGTCCCCCGCGCGGCCGGCGAGCTTGGCGGCGAGCGGCCCCGCCGCGGCGACGTAGATGGCGGGCGGGACCTCGGGGCGCTCGTAGATCGTCGCCCGCTCGGTCCGGTAGTGCTCGCCCTCGAAGTCGACGCGCTCCTCGGTCCACAGCCGGCGGATCAGCCCGATCGCCTCCGCCAGCCGCCGCCGCCGCTCCTTCCCGCCCGGCCACGCCGCGCCCGTGGCCGGCGTCTCGTTCATCGCCTCGCCCGTCCCCACGCCGAGGAACACCGGCCCGGCGGCCAGCCGCGCGATCGTCGCGAACGCCAGCGCGACGATCGCGGGGTGGTAGCGCAGCGTGGGGGTGAGCACGCTCGTGCCCAGCATCGCGCCGCGGCTCGCGTGCGCGACGGCGCCGAGCCAGGTCATCGCCGCGGGCGCGTGCCCGCCGGTGTGCCGCCATGGCTGGAAGTGGTCCGACACCGCGATCGTGTCGAGCCCCGACCGCTCGGCCTCCAGCGCCAGCTCCACGAGCCGGCGGGTCTCGAACTGCTCGGCCGAAGCCTTGTATCCGTAGCGCACATCAGCTCCTTGTCCCTTTCGTCCCCGCGGCTCAAGGGGTCTGACCCCTTGAGTCTCGTCCACTCAAGGGGTCTGACCCCATGAGTCTCGTCCACTCAAGGGATCTGACCCCATGAGTCTCGTCCACTCAAGGGGTCTGACCCCGGTCGCTCGAATACCGTATTCGCCCATGGTCGATGACAAGGGGCGGGATCGCTCGTGAGGCGGCCGGCGGCCGGGGGCGCCGCTGTGGTGGCGGCGGCCGCGGCGCTGTGGGGCACCGACGCGCTGTTCCGCCGCGGCCTGGCGCTGGAGCTCGCCGCCGTCGAGGTCGTGTTCTGGGAGCACCTGCTGCTGGCTGCGATCTCGCTGTTCCTGGTGGTGCCGGCGGCGGCGCGGCTGCGGGTGCTCGGGCGGCGGGACTGGCTGGCGATCGGGATCATCGGCGGCGGCTCGTCCGTGGCGGCGACGGTGCTGTTCACCGAGGCGTTCAAGCACGGCGATCCCACGACCCCGCTGCTGCTGCAGAAGCTCCAGCCGGTCTTCGCGGCGGGCGCGGCGTTCGCGCTGCTCGGGGAGCGCCTGCGGCGGCGCTACTTCCTCTACCTCGCGCTCGCGCTCGCGGGCAGCTACCTCGTCGCGTTCGCCGACCCGGGGAGCGTGACGCTCGAGCGGCTGCTGCCGGCGGCGCTCGGGGCGGGGGCGGCGCTGCTGTGGGCGCTCGGGACGGTGCTCGGCAAGCACGCGAGCGCGAAGGTGGCGCCCACGCAGCTTGCCGGGCTGCGGTTCCTGTGCGGCCTGCCGGTGGCGCTCGTGCTGCTGGTGGTGCTCGGCGATGGCATCCAGGCGCGCTCGGGTGACGCGCCCGCGATCGCGCTGCTCTCGCTGGTGCCCGGCCTGGCGGCGCTCCTGCTCTACTACCGCGGGCTGCGGCGCACGACGGCGTCGGCGGCGACCCTCGCCGAGCTCGCCTTTCCGGTGACCGCGCTGGTCGTGAACGCGCTGGCGTTCGGGACGGTGCTCAGCGGGAGCCAGCTTGCCGGCGCGGCGGTGCTGGCCGCCACCGTGGTCGCGCTCGGGCTGGCCGACCGGCGCGACGGGCGGGCCGTCGGGGTGGAGCCGCGCCGGCTGGTGCCGGAGCCGGCGCGCGCCTGAGCGGGGTCAGTCAGACCTCCAGGGCCGCGGCGAACGCGAGGGTCTCGCGCGCCACCCGGCAGCGGGCGGCGGCGTCGCCCATCTCCACGTCCGTCTCGAGGGTCGGGAGGCCGCTCGCGCGCTCGTCGGCGACGAGGCCGTCGAGCAGGCCGTCGTAGTGCGCGGAGATGCCGTCGCTGGAGAGCGGCTGGCCGGCCCAGGCGAGGAACAGGTCGGTCGGGCCCTTGAGCACCTGCCCGCGCACGAGCGGAGAGACCGCGACGACCGGGCCGGGAGCCGAGCGAAGCGCGTCGCGCAGGCCGGGCACGGCCAGGATCGGGCCGATCGAGATCACGGGGTTCGAGGGGCCGATGACGATCGCGCGCGCGGCGGCGATCGCGGCGAGCGCCTCGGGCACCGGCCGCGCGGCCTCGAGCCCGTACAGCACGACGCCCTCGACCGGCCCGGCCGCGCGCTCGCGGACCATGAACTCCTGGAACCCGTGCCACGCGCCGCGGGCCTTGACGTGCGTGCGCACCGGCTCGTCGCTCATCGGCAGCACCCGGGCGGGGACGCCGAGCGCGCGGCGCGCCTCATCGAGCGCCTCGGTGAGCCGCGCGCCCTCGGCGAGCCGCCGCGCGCGCCTCAGGCAGACCGCGAGGTCGCGGTCGCCGAGCTCGAACCAGACGTCCTCGCCGAGCTCGCGCAGGCCCTCCATGACGGCGAACGTGTCGCCCCTCAGGCCCCAGCCGCGCTCGTCGATCCGGTCCGCGAGCCAGAACGTCACGAGGTCGGGATCGGGAGAGACGTGACCGCCGTAGGCCTCGTCGTCGTCGCCGGTGTTCGCGATCACCACGAGCTCCTCGCCCACCTCGTCCTGCAGGCCGCGGGCGAGCTTGGCCCCGCCGGTGCCGCCGGCGAGCAGGACGACGGGGCGTTCCACGGCGCGCGATGTTAAAGGGGTCAGACCCCTTGAGTCTCCCCGACTCAAGG
>JBOGYU010000119.1:0-10830 GCA_050696935.1 Solirubrobacteraceae bacterium
GACGATGTCCGGGGCGACGAGCGCGTTGCGCGTGACCTGCTGGAACACCGCGCCGGCCAGCCCGAGCGCGGCGCCGGCGAGCAGCGCGGTGAGCGCCCGCGGCAGCCGCAGGTCGAGCACGATGAAGTCGACGGCCGGGTCTCCCGCGCCGACCAGCGATCCGACCACGTCGAGCGGCGGCAGCGAGTACTCGCCAAGAGCGACGCTCACCACGAGTGCCGCGAGCGTCATTGCGGCGAGCGCCGCGGAGACGGCGAGCGCGCGGACGTCCACCCGCACGGACGCGGCCCCCGGGCGCACGACGATGCGCCGCCGGCTCACAGCGAAACCATCCTGCGCCGGCGCACGAGCCAGATGAAGAACGGCGCGCCGATCAGCGCCGTGACGATCCCGACCTCCAGCTCCGCGGGCCGGGTGACCACGCGTCCCACGACGTCGCCGGCCAGCAGCAGGCTCGCGCCGAGGACGATGCTGTAGGGGATGATCCAGCGGTAGTCGGGCCCGACGATGCCGCGGGCGACGTGCGGGACGGCCAGGCCGACGAACGCGACGGGCCCGGCGGCGGCGACCGCGCCGCCCGCGAGCAGCACGAAGCCGACGCTCGCGGCCGCGCGTGCCCGGCCGACGTGCTGACCGAGCGAGCGCGCGACGTCGTCGCCGAGGGCGAGCGCGTTCAGCCAGCGGCCAGCGCCGAGTGCGATGGCGAGGCCTGCGGCGATGAAGGGCAGGACGGCGAGCACCACGCCCGCGTCGCGGCCGGCGATCGAGCCCACGATCCAGAAGCGGAACTCGTCGAGCGTCTGCGCGTCGAAGACGAGCATGGCGCTGGTCAGCGACACCAGCAGCGTCGCCAGGACCGCGCCCGCCAGCGCGAGCCTGATCGGGGTCGCCCCGCGGCCGCCTGAAGCGCCCAACACGAAGACGAGCACGGCGGTCAGACCGGCGCCGATCAGCGCGACCGCCGCGTAGGCCGTCACCGACGAGAAATCGAGCACGGAGATCGCCAGCACCACCGCGAATGCGGCGCCGGCGTTAATGCCGAGGATGCCCGGCTCGGCGAGTGGATTGCGCGTCACCCCCTGCATGAGCGCGCCGGCGGCTCCGAGCGCCGCGCCGACGAGCAGCCCGAGCTCGGTGCGCGGGACCCGGAGCTCGCGCACGATCGCGTGGGCGTCGCTGCCGTCGTAGGCGCCGAAGGCCCCGAGGACCTCGCCGAACGGCGTCGTGCGCGAGCCGATCGAGAGCGACGCCGCCACGCACACCACCAGCACGGCCACACAGAGGACGAGGCCGGCCGATCGTACGCGCCTGCTGCCCCGGTCCGGGTGTCGCTGGATGGGCATCGGCGATTGGACGGTCATGGAGGCGGGCTCGCCGGACGACCCGGCGCACAGTTAGGGTGCCCTAATACGGTCGGCGCGGGCGGACCCTACCACGAATCCCGACTTGGGAGGCAGGACATGTAAGGGTGCCCTAACAATCGGTAGCCTCACGTCCGTGTCTGCACCATCTGCCACCTCCCCGCATGCGCTGCGAACGGCCCTCGCGCGGATCGCAGAGGCGCGCGCCGGTGGCTACGGGTTGGCCGTCGAGCAACGCTCCGTGCCCGATGCGGGATGGGTGGCGGCGGACGCGCTCGTGAGCGATGACGGCCCCCTCGACGAGATGGTGGCGGCCGTCGCGCACGCGGCGGGCATCGACCATCCGCCGCTCGGAGCGGAGTGGCTGCTCGAACACCACGCCTGGCAGGGTGCGTCGCTCACGGCAGCCGCGATGATGTCCGGCTGGGTGCCCGACCTGGCGCCGGGAAACGTCCTCGTCCAATTCCGCGAGGGGGCCATTTGGGGCATCGCGCTGCGCGGCGGCATGGTTCGCAAGCTGCCCGACGAGCCGGCGCTGGTGCGCGCCGGCCACCACGCGCTCGTCGCCCACCTCACGCCGCTGATCGACGCGCTCGCGGCGCGCCGGCTGCGCACACGGCGTGCCCTCTGGCGCGCCGCCGGCGACCGCGTCGCACAGGCGTGCCTGTGGTGCGCCGAGGCGTTCTCAGACGCCGACCGCGCCACGCGGCTCGCCACCCGGATGATCGCGCCGCCGTCGCCGCTTCACGTGCCCCTGCGGACGGCAAGCGGGGAGGACGGCACGCCGTTCCACGTGCGCGCGAGCTGCTGCTTGTACCACCGCGTCCCCGGAGCCGAGCTGTGTCCCGGGTGCCCGCTCCGACGCTCGCGCCGGGCGCGAGCGGCCGGATAACGGGTCACTCGGGGCTTCGGGGGGCTACTCGAACTCCCGGAGATAGCGCTCGAACCGCCGGAGGTGCTCCTCCTCGTCGCGGAGGATGTCGATCACCGTGTCCTGTGTCGTCCAGTCGACGCCGTCGCAGGCCTCGACGATCCGGTTGTAGTGCGCGATAGCGCCGGACTCGGCCTCGATCACGCCCTTGATCACCGCGACGACGTCCGTGGCGTCCTCGGGCGGTTGTAGGTAGCGCTGCTCGGCCACGAAGTCCAGCGTGCCGGGCGGCGTGCCGTAAAGCTGCTTGATCCGCGCCGCGAAGGTGCGTGCGTGCTCGAGCTCATCGGTGACATCGTCGGCGAGCGCCTCGGCGATCTCCTCGGCACGAATGCCGTCTAGATGGGCGGCGTTCGCCGTGTAGCTCATCACGGTCTCCATCTCCATCCAGTACGCGCGCGTGAGCAGCTCGACGATCTCGAGGCGCTTGTCCGTGTGCTGGGCAGAGAGGATGCCCGAGGACGCGTGGCTGACGGTCGTCATAGGGGTCCCTTCGTCGTACTCGGTTCGGAGGACCACAGTAACAAGTATCTCAAAATAGCGATGTGCTTAGGCGAGCCTAACGATTGCGATACCCTCTCACCCATGAACGAGTCGATCGAGACCTCACTCGCCGGTGCTCTGCGCGTGCGCGGGCAGCGCGTGACGCCCCAGCGGCTCGCGATCGCACGCGTACTCGACGACCTCGACCGTCACGTGACCGCGGAAGCGCTGTTCAGCGAGGTGAGCGAGCGACTCCCGGGCGTCTCGCTGCCCACGGTCTACGCGACCCTCGAGCTCCTGGAGCAGATCGGGCTCGTGCGGCGCGTCAGTGTGGCCGCCGGCTCGACCGTCTACGACGGCCGCACGGACGAGCACCACCACCTGATCTGCCGGCGCTGCGGCGCGATCGCCGACGTCGATGCGCCGGTCGATCCCGGCGAGCTTCTCACCGCCGCCCGGGCGAATGGCTTCGCGGCCGACTACGCGGAAGTCGTCGTCAGGGGTCTGTGCGCGGACTGCCGGCCCTGACCACGGTCCGAGCGGCCGCCTCGCGCTGCGCGCGCCAGCTGGCGAACCGCCCCTCAGGCGTGCTCAGCCACGCATGAAGGTCGCGCTCGAAGCGCTGCCAGCGGCGGGCGCGGAACCCGGCACGCGGAAACTCGACGCGTTCCTCCTCAGGCGGCACGACGCGCATCTTAGCCATAGTTGAGTTAGGGTCACCTAACCGGCGCCGATTATGATTGCGTCGTCCCGTGGGGTCATCGACGCACCTCCGGACGACTGTCGCGTGCACACATTCGTCGGGATCGACGGCAAGACTCGCAGCCACGTCGAGCGAGAGCTCGGCGTGGAGCGGTTCCTGCGGGAGCTGCGCAGCGAGCTCAAGGCCGGCGAGTGCCGGCCGTTGCCGGTCCGCGAGCCGATGATCCCCAAGCGGGATGGCCGCCAGCGCCGGCTGGGCATTCCGCGGCTCGCGGATCTTGTGACTCGATCCCGTAGTGCAGCGTCACATAGCGCGCGAGCTCCTCTCGGGCGAGGTCGAGGTCCTTCACGAAGCGCCTGATGAGCCGGCGCAGGCATGTGGCGACCGCATGGCCCTCAACGATCGCCCGCGCGGTCAGGAGAGCCCCATCGGCGGGATCGCGGATGGTATGGACCTCCTCGAATACCGTGACCGGCTCCATGGGCACGCCGGCGAAGGCGAACGCCGGAAACGGCACGCCTTCCCAGCCTGGCGAGACGTGGCGCGTGCCGACCGCGAACTGTGCGTCCAGCCATCGGCTTAGTGGCCTCTTCATAAGTACCATCACGTATTAGTCGTCCGGCGGCGGCCGTAGCGTGCCTGGCATCCTGTCCTCTCGTGAAGGGGCTCTGATGCCTGGGAGGAGTCCGTATCGGATTCAGCTGAGCGAGCAGGAGCGCGTCGTGCTGGAGTCGATGGCGCGCTCGTATACGTTGCCGTATTGGCAGGTGGTGCGAGCTCAGATGGTGTTGCTGGCGGCGGCCGGGTGGCGTAACGATGAGATCGCGGCGCGGTTGAACTGTCGCCGCGAGGTGGTCTCGCAGTGGCGTAAGCGGTTCTTCGAGCAGCGCCTGGCCGGGCTTGAGGACCGGCCCCGGCGCGGCCGGCCGCCGGCTTTTCCCCCCTCACGTTCGGGCTGACGTGATCCGGCTGGCGTGCGAGCTGCCCGCGACCAGCGGGGTGCCGCTGGCGCGCTGGTCGACGAGGGAGTTGGCCGCCGAGGCGGTCACGCGCGGGATCGCCGAGCAGATCTCCGGCGTCACCGTCTGGCGCTGGTTATCAGACGATGCGATCAAGCCGTGGCAGCACCGCTCCTGGATCTTCCCGCGCGATCCCAACTTCGCTCCCAACGCATACCCTCTGGCATGGTCGGCGTCCTCCTCTGGTGCTGTCGCGGCCGAGGGCGCAATCCTCGACCTGTAGACCTCACGCGCTAGGCGTGGGGCGCCGACCTACCTTGCACGACTACCCGGACGGATCGCCCGTCCATATGGTCTGAGCCGGTTCGTCGAGGCGGGCGGCTGACGCCGGTGATCGACCGCACCTACCCGCTCAGCGAGGCGCCCGCCGCCATCCGGTGGCTCGCGGAGGGCAGCCCGCGGGGCAGGGTCGTGATCGCGATCTGAGGCGGCTCACGCCTTCCGCCGGCTCGCCCGCCGCTTCGCCTTCTTGACCTCCGCTAGCTCGCGCGTGATCCGCTCGACCGCGGGCGCGGGCGCCGAGCGCGCCTTCAGGTCCTTGGCGGTCTGCTCGAGGACGGTCGCCGCCTTGGCGTTCTGGCCGAGCTCGAGGTGGCAGGCCGCGAGGCGCGTTGCGGCGTCGGTGAGCGTGAGCGCGTCGAGCGCGTGCCCCTCGCGGGCCTTGACCGGCGCGCGCGCCGCGTCGAGGAGCTCGACGGCCCGCTTGAGGTCCGGGTCCTCGCCGACGACGACCCGGCGGCCCTTCTTGACCTCGACCCGCTTGTGCCGGCGGGCCGCGTCGCGGCCGAGCGCGTACTGGATGTGGCGGACCGCGATCGGGTCGCTGTCGGCGTACCGGCCGGTCGCCTCCTCGAGCCGGCCGGTGAGCTCGGGGTAGCGGCGCGATCCGCCGAAGTAGAGGAACTTTGACGCCTCGTAGCCCGTCAGCAGGTGGGCGAGATCCTCGCTCGCCCGCGTCGCGGGCGCCGCGATCCGGATCCGGTGCGCGCGGCCGACAACGTAGCCGAACGGGAAGCAGGGCACGAGCACCCGGATCAGGTACTCGCCCGGGTCGGCGAACTGGTGGCCCTTGGCGCCGAAGCTGAGCAGGATCGACTCGTACGCCGCCTCCCCAGGGGCCAGCTCGGCGGGCTCCGGCGGCGCCTTGTGCCGGAGCACGGGCGGCACGAACTCGACGATGTCGCCATTCGGGCGCTCGATGAAGACCCGCGTCAGGCCGTCCTCGGGCTGGAGCTGGTCGACCACCACCGACAGCGGCGCCGACGACGTGTTCGTCAGCGCGAGCTGCAGCGTCACGGGGACACCGAAGTCGGACACCTCCGCGCTCGACACGCTCAGCTCGAGCGCCCCGCCCGGGCGCTCGATCGCGGCGCGGCTGTAGGCGCTGAGGTTGTTGCCGATCCAGTCGCGGCCGCCGAAGATGACATCGTTGCGGTCGGCGTGTCGCATCCAAATCAGTTCGACGTCGTCGAACTCCCAGCGGAAGTTCTCCCAGAACGCGGTCTCACCACCCGCGCCGCCCGTGTAGCCCCACGGGTAGTTCATGAACGACTCCGACGCGCTGTCCGCGTTGGTCCCGCGCTGCCAGGAGTGAGGCAGGTTGAACGAGTGCCCGACCTCGTGAATGAAGGTCTCCAGCACGAGCCGAGCCTTCTTGTCCGAGCTGTCGTAGAGCGTCCCGGACTCGCGGCCGCGGGTCGCCTCCTCGGCGAGCGCGCAGCCCTGGCGGAAATACGTGTCACCGGTCTGCCAGCCGCCCCAGTCGAACATCGTGCCGTAGTAGCCGGAGTTGTAGTTGGGGTCGCCGAAGCGCGGGACGATCACGCCATAGGTACTCCACTGGAGCGTGTTGGCGAAGCGGTCGAACCTCGCCTCCATCAGGTCGTGCAACTCGGCCTCGCTCCAGTTGTCGCCCGGATCGCCGCTGTCGGGGTCGTTGAGCAGGTCGTCCTGCTCGACCGTGAGGTCGATGCCCGAGCGCTGGAAGACGTTGCGGATGCCGACGGATGCCGGCAGGCCGGTCGGGGACGGGTCGACGTCGGGGTCCATGTCGGCGGGGAACGCCGTCCCCTGGAAGCGGTCGATCTCGAGCGTGGCGGTGCGGAAGTACTCGGAGATCTTCGGGCAGGCGTAGGTCGCAACGATCTTGCCGAGCGTCAGCCAGTGCACGCAGGCCGCAGGCGCCGGGGCGAAGATGCTCACGCGCGGGATCTCGACGCGGATCGAGTCCGAGGTGTTGGTTGGGTCGTTGTAGTAGATGACCGGCCCGGAGATCGTGATCTCATCCGCCGCGCTGTCGATTGTCAGGTCCTCGACGACGAACGACCGGGTGTAGAGCGTGATCGGCCCGCAGAAGTGGAAGTGGAAATAGAGGTCGCCGCTGAGCCGCTGCTGCGGCCGGCGCCCGTCGACGTCGACGCGGAGCTCGAGGATCGTCCCCGATCCGGCGGGCGTGGCGTTGCGGTACGTCCCGCTCACGTTGCGCCGGATCGGGAAGACGACGATGTCCTTCAGCGCCTCCAGAACCAGCTCGCGTCCGATCTCCAGCTCCGGTGCCATCGCCGCACCTCCGTGAAGGGTCGAGGGTTCGTCCCACGCTACCCCCGCCGCCCCTCGTCGGTCAACCGCGCATCACCCACGGCTCGGCGACCACGATCGGGAGCCGGCGCCCCGCCTCGCGCTCGTACGCCGCTACTTCGGGAATACCGGGACCATCAGCTCCCACAGCCGCGGTCGCTCGCTCGCGTCCGCGGGCGGGGCGACGACGGCGAACACCTCCGTCCGGACCTGCAGAACGACCGGCGCGCTCTCCAGCAGGTCGCGATACCACGCCGGGTCGCCGCCGCCCCGCGCCGCGGTGGCGACGAGCACGTAGCGGCTGCCGTCGCGGCCGTAGTACAGCGCGGTTCGGCGCAGGGGCCCGTGCGTCGGCCGCGGGTGGTGAGTGGAGCGAACGGACGGACCCACTTGCATTCCGGCCACGCTTCGGAAGGGCGCGGATGTCGCTAGCCGTCGCTTGGCGCGTACGCTCGGCGACCACCGCACTGGCGGCCGCTGACACCGCCGCGAGCTGAGTGGGACTGCCGGAGGCCGCATGCGACGGCGGCCTGCGACAGAGTGGCCGCGACTCCCGCCTATGGAGCACAACTCACGTGCCGTCAATAAGGCACACCAAGTCGCGGGCGCTCAGCTCGGCGCAGCTCCCTTTTCGGCGGCGCCGCCTCCTCGCCGGCATGCCGGGCGCGCGATGAGTCCTTCCACGGTGCGCGGCTGAACGTTGCCGATGAGCGATGAGCAGCTCGCCACGGCCTTCGCGGACGCGCCCGCGGCCGATGCGCGCGGCCGGGCGGGCTATCCGCGGCAGGCGCGAGGACTAGACGACGGCGCTGGGATCATACGGTTGCGGCGAAGCGTCGCTCGGCGTCGGCCGCGGCAGCGCCGAGCGCCTCGGCGACGTCGCGGCCGTCGTAGGCCTCGCGCAGCGCTTGAGTCCAGCGGAGCGCGATCTCGCGGTAGCGCGGCGTGGGGGTGACGAGGACGGTTGCGTACTCGTCGAGCAGCTGCCGCGACACGGCGGCGTAGTCGCCCCAGGGTGCGGTGAGCGCCTGGAAGCCGCGGTCGTCCCAGGTGCTGGTGCGCGTGGGGTTCATGTTCCCCTCGCCGGCGGAGCGCAGGAGAAACGGCTTCGACGCAGCCCAGGCGATGAAATCCGCCGCCGCCCGCTTGTCGCGCGACGCGGCGGTCATCGCCAGCGACCATGTCCACAGGTTCGGGCGCCGCTGGCCGGCGGGACCCGCCGGGGGCAGCGCGTAGCCGATCCTGCCCACCAGCTCCGACTGTCGCTCATCCTCGAAGTACGCGACGTAGTGGTCGGAGTCCACGAGCAGCGCGTAGCCGCCGCGCGCGAAGTCGAGCGCGAGCTCGTACCAGCGCTGCTGCGTCCAGTCGACGGGCCCGGCATCGCGCAATGCGTCGACGAAGGCCGCGGTCACGGTCACCGCGTCGGCGTCCGCGAACGCGGCGCGTCCGTCGGGGTCGAAGTCGCGCGCGCCGCAGCTCCACAGCTGGGTCGCGAACCCCGTGTACATCGTGTGCCACTCGCCACGGCCGCGCTGTCCGAACCCCCGGACCCGCCCGCGCGTCGCGCGCACGATCGCGTGGGCGACGGCGAAGTAGTGGTCCCAGGTGTCAGGCAGGGAGAGGCCGTGCTCGCTCAGGACGTGTGGCAGGAAGGCGAGGTTGTAGGACTCGCAGTTGACAGGGATCTCCAGCAGCGGTCCGGTGCCGAGCGGGTCGCCCGCCCGTCCGGTCCAGCGGTTGACCTCGAGCAGGCGCGGCAGGAAGTCCGCGAGGTCGAACTCGCCGTCCGCGTCCGCGAGATGCTCGTCGAGCGGCTCGACGAGGCCGGCGCCGACGTGCTCCCACAGCAGCACCGGCCCGGACATGAAGACGTCAGCGGCGTCATCGCCGCCCAGCCGGGCACCGATCCGGTTCGAGAAGTACTCGTCGCTCCGGAGGATCCGGGCCTCCAGGCGATGACCCGACTCTGCCTCGAACTCGCCTGCGTGCCGCTGCACCGACGCGACGTACGCGTCCGTGTCAGGCGCGAGGTAGCGGACGACGCCCATCGGCGGCCAGGAGCCTACGAGGCCCGACACCAGCGCGTCAACCGCGCTGCCTGCGCGGTGCGGGTGGAACGTGCGCTCCTCGCGACTTGAGCGAGCGCGGCACACGATCCGCAGGCGCGCAAGGTGGCACGCCGCACTTTCGCTTTCGAACATGGGCCTGGCGTCCGCGCCGGCTTCCGCAAGCCTCTCGCTCGGGACGACAACCAGCAGCTCAGGTCGAGACGCCTGCTTGTCGGTGCAAGGGAGTAACCGTCGGCGGCTCGCTTCGCTGACGGCGCCTTATTACCTCACGTCAATAAGGCACACCGACGAGTCCGGCACGAGCCTCCCATCCGTCTGAGCGCTAACTCTACGATCGCTTGGCGCTGACCGGGCTTCGCTGTGGCGCCGGTCAGGGAGCGGCCATCCGCCTCGCCGGCGGTAATCAGAGGCGATCGCGAAACTCCTCTCGAGCCGCGCTATTGCATCGGCCTCGAAGCAGCAGCGCGGCGGACACAGGCGTGAACATCCAATGTCACAATCGGACAATCGGCCCTGCTCCGGCGGCTCCTCTTAACCTCGTCATCTGCGCTTCACACGCGAGAGGTCGCTGGTTCGAAACCAGCCGCGCCCATCTCCGCCGCGTTGGGACCGAGGCCGGAGTCGCGGCGGCTGCGCTTCACTTACGCTTGGCGGCGAAGCTGACCTTGCCGCTGCACAGCCCGGTGGGCGTGATGGTGCCGGAGGCCTTGCCGTTGTCGCGCACCGTGATCTTGACCTTGAACGCTCCGACGTCGGGGTTCGTGTAGGTGCCCTTGCCCTTGCCGGCGGAGTTAAGGTCGATCTTCGCGACCGAGACCGGAATCTCGTGCGGGCTGGTGCCGCACATGAACTGCTGGCCCTTCAGCTTGAGCTTGGTCACGGCGTTCGACTTACCCTTGAACGTGACCTTGCCCTTGTCCGTCCGCGGCTCGATGTCTCCGTAGAAGTAGATCTCCTTGTTGGTGGAGGCCCCGCTGTACGGACCCGGCTTGGCGGCTGAAGCCGACGCCGACAAAACCAGCGTGGAGACGGCGGCGAGCGCCAGTGTGCGTGCGATCATGGAGCGACCGTAGCGGTGGCACGGGAAGCACAGCCCGCCATTCGTCCAGGATCTGCTTGGCTTCCGCCGATCCGGCGGGCGGCCGTCAGGCCCTCGATCGCCGCCCCGTGCACGCCGCCGGGTGATCGGTTTCCCCCGGCGACAGCCGTCGTAGCAGCTGGTCCATGGCTGTCGGTGCGTGGTCATTCTCTCTCGACCGAGCGGAGCGGGTGCGCGCCCATGACGCGGTACCTGCCGTCCTCATGGCCGCGCGCGCTGCCCTCGCCGGCGGCCGCGGCACCGCGTGCGACGCGAGCGGTACCGGCGTCTCCGCCGCCGATTCCAGTACCTCTCGACACTCCCGTCGTCGTGCGTCGTAGCCGCGGCTGGGCGGCTGCTGTCAACCTGTAGTAAGCAGCGCCCGCCCGCGCTCAGGGCTCAGGGCCTCGCGCCGCAGGCGGAGGCCCCTCCTGCCGCCTTGCCGCGTGTTACTACCTGCCGTCAATACGAATCGGACCACTTAGGGCTCCCGACGTAGTTTGTGAAGGGGTTGGGTGGGTTATGTAGAACTGGGAGGTCGTGGTCGATGAGCGCGCGATCGCTGAGCGGTACCGGTTGTTGAGCGCGCAGGGCGTGCTCAATGAG
>JBOGYU010000120.1:0-10786 GCA_050696935.1 Solirubrobacteraceae bacterium
CCGCCGGCCCCGGCGCGGGCGCCGTCTACGCGCTGCTCACCGGACCCGCCGTACCACCCTCCGGCGGCCGCACGCACTGGCTGTCGAAGCCGCCCGGCACCGCCTATCCGGCCTTCCACGCGGAGCTCGAGCGGGAGGCCGGCCAGGCGTGGCAGCGCCAGATGACGCTCGGCCCGGCCCCGGAGTACGCGGTCGTCGGCCCGGCCGTGCCGTGGCCGGCGACCGAGCGGCGCTTCGAGCCGGTCGGATGAGCGTGCGGCGCTTCGAGCCGGTCGGCTGACCGCGCGGCGCGTCGAGCCCGTCGGGCGAGCGGCCCCAGGTGGGACCCGCCCCTGGCGGGCGGGGCGGGTCCCACCTCGGACCGCTGCGAAGCGGTTCGAGATCGGAAGATCGACCGCTGCTGACCTGGCGTTGAGACTACGAGCAGGCGCCGCAGGGAGGGCCCCCCGAAGGACCAGTTCGGTCTAGCCTCGCGGCCCATGCAGCCGGACCCCGACGCGCTCCTGCGCGACGCCGCCGCCGTCCTGCGCGTCCCGAGCGTGACGGGGGACGAGCGGCCGGTGCTCGAGCGGCTCGCGGAGCTGGCCGCCGGCCAGGGCCTCGAGGCCGACCTGCACGCCCACGACCTCGCCGCCCTGCGCGCCCATCCCGGCCACCCCGGCGAGGAGGCGGCGCGGAGCGAGCTGTGGGGGCTGACGGTCACGCTGCCGGGCACCGCGCCGGGGCGGCTGTGCCTGAACGGGCACGTCGACGTGGTCGGGCCCGGCACCGTGCCGTGGCGTCACGGGCCGTGGTCGGGCGCGCTCGAGGACGGGCGGCTGCACGGGCGCGGCGCCGTGGATATGAAGGCGGCGGTCGTAGCAACGCTGCACGCGCTGGCAGCGGCGCGCGCGCCCACGCCCGAGGTGGTGCTCCAGTGCGTCGCCTCCGAGGAGGACGGCGGCCTGGGGACGTTCGCGGCGCTGGAGCGCGACGCGGCGTTCGACGCGGCGCTCATCCCCGAGCCGACCGGGTTCGCCGTGGTCTGCGCCCAGGCGGGCGCGCTCACCTTCCGCTGCGTGATCCCCGGCCGGGCCGCCCACGCGGCGCACCGGCTCGAAGGCTGCTCGGCGATCGACCGCTTCGCGGCCGTGCACGCCGCCCTGCACGCGCTCGAGCGGCGCATGAACGCGGGCGTCGAACACGCGCTGATGCGCGCGCTCGAGCTGCCGTACCCGCTGCTCGTCGGCCGCGTCGCCGGCGGCGAGTGGTCGAGCCAGGTGCCCGACCGGGTGGAGCTCGAGGGCCGGGTCGGCGTGCCGGTGGGAGAGGATCCCGCCGCGGTGCGAGCGGCGCTCGAGTACGCGGTGGCGGGCGCGCTCGACGACGGCGAGGCACCCGCTGAGGTCCACTGGACCGGCGGGGCGTACCACCCGGCGGAGACCGACCCCGGGCACCCGTGGGCACGGCTGGTCGGCGACGCGCTCGAGGCCGAGCGAGGCGAGCCGTCGCCGGTCGCCGGCGTCCCGTGGGGCGCCGACATGCGGCTGTTCGCCGCCCGCGGCATCCCGTGCGTGATGGCCGGCACGAGCGGGATCGAGCGCGCGCACGCGGCCGACGAGTGGGTGTCCGCCGCCGAGCTGGTCACGCTCGCCCGCGTGCTCGTGCGCGTGGTGGAGCGCGCTGCTCCAGTACGATGCCGCGCAATCGCGTGACGGGCGGCAGGGGGCCGCCCGCAACTCAACGCATCCATCCACCCGAGGAGGGGACGATGTACAAGCGCTTGGCCGCGTTCGCGGCCGTTTTTCTTGCGCTGGTCGCACTGCCGGCCACCGTTAGCGCTCATCCGATGGATATGGGCGAGGTCTACGTGCCGTGGGCGTACGGCCCCGGCACCGACGAGGCCGTCAAGCTCACCCGCGGCGCCGTCCAGCAAGACAACGCCCAGGCGTCGAACCTCGCCCTCGTCGGCAACGCCGACAAAGACGGCACCACCAACTCCGACCTGGCGTTCTGGGGCGACCTCGCCTACGCCGGCAACTACAACGGCTTCCGGATCCTGAACGTGCGCGGCGACCAGCCGCAGACGATCATCGACGTCGCATGCCGTGGCCCGCAGAACGACGTGTCCGTGCACGAGATGGGCGGCAAGCGGTTCCTGTTCCAGTCGATCGACACCGCGCAGACCGCCGAGGACTGCTCGAGCGCCGACGCGCCGATCGTCAACGGCGGCCGCGTGGGCTACGAGGGCGTGCGCGTCTTCGACGTCACGAACCCCGCGGCGCCGCAGTTCGTCGACATGGTCCAGACCGCGTGCGGCTCACACACGCACACGCTGATCCCGGACGGCGAGCGGGCGTTCATCTACGTCTCCTCGTATCCGCTGGCCGGCAGCAGCGTGACGCCGGACGGCGCGACCGGCCCCGGCGACTACCGCGCCTGCCGGAAGCCGCACAAGAAGATCTCGATCATCGAGGTCTCGGCGCCGGGCGGCGAGTTCGACTTCGAGCTCAAGGAGCAGCCGCTGGCGGACGACACGGGGTCGGCGAACGCGTTCGACAACTTCCAGGCGTGCCACGACATCCAGATCCTCGGCTCCAAGCAGATCGCGCTGGGGTCCTGCTCCGCGGAGGGCCAGCTGTGGGACGTCTCGGACCCGTGGAACCCGACCACCAACACCCCCGGCGGGTACACGCGCATCGAGAGCCCGGGCGGCGGTGACCAGTTCGAGTTCATCCACTCGGGGATCTTCTCCTGGGACGGCCGGACGTTCGCGATGATGGACGAGACCGGCGGCGGCGGCACGGCGAACTGCTTCGGCGACGCCACGGTCGACGGCTTCTACTACTTCTACGACGTGGTGGAGCCCGGCGATCCCGCCCCGGCGCTGCGCGCGCGCTACTCGATCCCGCGCCCGCAGGGCCAGGAGGTGTGCGTGTCCCACAACGCCTCCGTGATCCCGATCAAGGGCCGCAAGCTGATGACCGCCTCGTACTACATGGGTGGCGTCACGGTGGTCGACTTCACGGACCTGGACAACGTCCGTGAGGTGGCCTACGCGGACCTCAACGACGCCACCGGCCTGGCCGACGAGTGGTCGTCGTACTGGTACAACGGCCGGCTGTTCTCGAACTCCGGCCTCGGCCGTCGCGGCGCGACGGCCAACCGCGGCGTCGACGTGTTCCGCCTCACCGGCTCGCTCGGTGCGGTGACGAAGAAGGCCAAGACCTGGTCGCGCTCGAACCCGCAGACGCAGGAGGCATGGCAGCGTCCGTAAGGCGCGCCCGCCTCGCCCTGCTGATCATCGCCGTCGCGGCCCTCACGGGCTGCGGCGGCGATGACGGTGAGGGGGACGGCGGCGCCTCCGCGAGCGAGCTCGCGGTCCCGTGGGTGGACCCGGACGGGGAGCCGCCGTACATCGGGTCGCTGAGCATCAACCCGGCGGACTCGTCGCTGTTCATGGGCACCAACACCGGGCTGTTCCGGATCCCCGACGGAGGGTCCGAGCCCGAGAAGGTCACCGGTCAGCTGGAGACGCCGGACGGCTCGGGCCAGGTCTCCGAGTCGCTGGTGGCGCAGTTCACGGGCCCGGACACGCTGATCGGGTCCGGCCACCCGTCCGCCGGCGCGGCGCTGCCGCCCGCGCTCGGCCTGATCCGCTCCGGGGACGCGGGGAAGACCTGGGAGTCGGTGTCCGAGCTCGGAAGGGTCGACTTCCACGCGCTCAGGCAGTCCGGGGACAGGCTCGTGGGCGCCCTGTTCGGGCAGGCGCAGGTGCTGGTCTCCGGCGACGAGGGTCGGACGTGGGAGACGCGCACGGCGCCGATGCCCCTGGTCGACCTCGCGTTGGACCCGGAGAACCCGGACCACTGGGTCGGGACCGCGGAGCGCGGGCTGTTCATCACGACCGACGGCGGCCAGTCCTGGCGCCAGCGCGACCCGATCCCGAACATCCGGCTCGCGTGGCCCGCGGGCGGCGACCTGCACCGGGTCGAGCCCGGCGGGCCGGTGAACGTGAGCTCCGACGGCGGCGAGACCTGGGAGGACCGCGGGTCCACCGGCGGCGAGCCGCACGCCATGACCGTCGCCGAGGACGGCACCGTCTACGTCGCGCTGCTCGACGGGACCGTGAAGGCCTCCACCGACGGCGGCCAGACCTTCACGGATCAGGTGAAGGGCGGCTAGAGCAGCGCGGCGATCAGCGCGGCAGCGGCGCCGAGCAATGCCGCTACAAGGCCCCAAGCCATCTGAACGAGTTGGAGCTGCGTGGCCGCGAGGTCTGCGCGAAGGGCGCGATTTTCGTCCGCCAGGCGGTCAACGGCGGCTGCCATCACGGCGAGCTGTGCGGGCACGGATTCCAGCTGCGCGGCTACGTGGTCCATGTGCTCGACGGTTGCGCTGAGTACAGCCACTCGCACGGGCACGGGTTCGAGCGCGGCGGCCAGATGGTTCAGACGCGCATCGGTCCACTCTTCGAATCCAGGCTTTCCCATTTCAGCCTCTTAGCAGGGAATTTTAGCTGGCCGGTGAGAGCATCTTCTCCGGTGGAGCGCTCACAACCCGGACTAGTTCTCCCAAAGACTGGACTCGCGAGCAGGACGCTTCCGAGATCCGACCGTAGAGCGCCAACTATTCTTGCGAGGCGATGGCCGAACCCATGCTGGACGCGAAGAGGCTCGGTGCCCTCGCGCACCCTCTCCGGATCCAGATCCTGGCGACCGCCGAGTCCGAGGCCGTCAGCCCGAGCGACCTCGCAGTGGCGCTGGGCGAGCCGCTCGGCGTCGTCGCCTATCACTTCCGCGTTCTGCACACCGTCGGACTCATCGAGCTGGTCTCGACCGAGCGGCGTCGGGGCTCCATCCAGAGCTTCTACCGAGCGACCGGACAGGGCTGGACGGATCTGGCCGCCACGCTGGAGATCATGGTCGGCGTCGACCGCGACCTCCAGGATCTCGAGGCCTGACGCCGGAAAGCAGCTAGATCCGCCCGGCGTCGCGGGCGGCGGACTCCGCGGCGTCGAGCTGGCGCTCGACGATGTCGAGCCCGCGGTCCCAGAAGCCGGGGTCCGCGAGGTCGACCCCGACGATCGAGCCGAGCTCCTCGGGGCTGCGTGAGCCGCCGGCGGCGAGCAGGTCGAGGTAGGCGGGGACGAACGCGGCGCCCTCCTCCTCGTAGCGGCCGTAGACCGCGAGCGCGAGGAGCTGGCCGTAGGCGTACGCGTACACGTAGCCGGGCGTGCCGATGAAGTGCGGGACGTAGGACCACCACGAGCGGTAGCCGTCGGTGAGCTCGACGGCGTCGCCCAGCAGCTCGGCCTGGGAGTCGCGCCACAGGTCGCCGATCCGGTCGATCGCCAGCTCGCCCTCCTCGCGCCGCGTGGTGTGGGCGAGGTGCTCGAACCGGTTCATCGCGACCTGGCGGAAGACGGTCGCGATCGAGCCCTCGATGCTTTCCGCCAGCAGCGCTAGGCGCGACTCCGGCGTGGCGGCCTGCTCGAGCAGGCGCCCGAACACGAGCGTCTCGCCGAACACGCTCGCCGTCTCGGCCATGGTGAGCGGCGTGGCCATGTGGAAGATGCCCTGGCGGGCGCCGAGCGCGGCGTGCACGCCGTGGCCGAGCTCGTGCGCGAGCGTGAGCACGTCGCGGCGCTTGTAGGTGTAGTTCAGGAGCACGTACGGGTGCGAGGAGGGCACCGTGTACGCGCAGAAGGCGCCGCCGCGCTTGTTCGGGCGCACCGGGGCGTCGATCCACGACTCGTCGAAGAAGCGGCGGGCCAGCGCGCCCAGCTCCTCCGAGAAGGCGCCGTAGGACTCGAGCACCATGTCGCGCGCCTGCGGCCACTCCACGCGCTCGTCCTCGTCGGTCACCGCGGCCATCCGGTCGTAGTCGGCCAGGCGGTCGAGCCCCAGCAGGCGCGCCTTGAGCCGGTACCAGCGGCGCGGCAGCTCGTAGCGCGCGCGGACGGCCGCGATCAGCGCCTCCACGGACTCGTCGGACGCCTCGTTGGCCAGGTTGCGGCTGGCGAGCCAGTGCGGGTAGCTGCGCAGCCGGTCGTCGACCATCTTGTCGGCCAGCAGGGTGTTCAGGACGTAGCCGCGGACGCGCAGCCCCGGCTCCAGCGCGGCAGTCACCTGCTCGGCTGCATGGCGGCGGACGTCGCGATCCGGCGCGAAGAGCCGGGAGAGGGCGACCTCGAGCGAGACCGGCTCGCCCTCCGGCTCGAGCTCCACGGTGATCGCGGCCGCCTGCTCCTCGAACAGGCGCGTCCACGCGGTGCGGCCGGTCAGCGCCTTCTCGGCGAGCATCTTCTCCTCGGGCTCCGACAGCAGGTGCGGCCGGTAGCGGCGCGCGGTGCGCAGGTGGTGGCGCGCGAAGTCGAGCCCGTCGGCGGTCAGCAGCTCCTCGGCGCGCGCGTCGTCGAGCGCCGCCCACTCGAGCTCGAAGAACAGCAGCGCGGTCTCGATCGCCGTCCCGCCCTCCTGCACCTTCTGGAGCAGCGCGCCGCGCGGCGGGTCGGCGGTGTCGCCGGCGAAGTTGAGCATCGCGTAGGAGCCGGCGCGGCCCAGGATCTCCTGGAGCGCCTCCAGCTCGCGCATCGCCGCCACGAGCCCCGGGCCGTCGAGCTCGGCGACGTTGCCGGCGTGGGCGGCGGCGAACGCGTCGGCGCGGCGCTTGGCCTCGGCGACCATCTCGGTGACGGCGGTGGCGGGGTCCCCGGCCCCGCCGTCGAGCAGCGGGTCCAGGTCCCAGGCGACGGACTCGAGCTCGGGGTCTTTCACGTCGGGCGCGGTCATGCCCGAAACCTATCGTCGCCGAAGGCGAGCGCGTCAGCGATTGCCTGGCAGGCAGGTAACGTCGCCGAAGGCAAGCGCGTCAGCGATTGCCTGGCAGGCAGGTAACGTCGCCGAAGGCAAGCGCGTCAGCGATTGCCTGGCAGGCAGGTAACGTCGCCGAAGGCAAGCGCGTCAGCGATTGCCTGGCAGGCGAAACCCGTTACAGCGGAGCCCTCAGCAGTGGAGAGGACGGCTCGCTGCCGCCGCGCGCAGGCCGTCGAGCACGATGCGCAGGTGGCGGCGCCACGCGTCCGGGCACGGGTGCTCCATGCCGCTCGCGTTGCCCAGCCCGCACATGAGCAGCGGGATGTCCTCGATCATCGCGTCCGGGCGCATCTGCCCGGCCTCCTGGGCGCGCCGCATCAGCTCGCCGACCGTGACGATCAGGTCCTCCTGACCCGGGCACCGGCGCGCCTGCGCATCGCGCTGGGCCGCCAGGATCTCCGAGAAGGCACGGTCGCCGGCGGTCTTCTCGCCGCCGAACCACATCACCTTCTCGAACGCCGCCCACGCGTCGTCGAGCGTGAGCATCTGCCGGGCGTAGACGGCGACCACCGCGAACAGCTCGTCGGACAGCGCCTGCAGCAGCGCCTCCTTGGTCGGGAAGTGCCGGTACACCGTTCCCACGCCGACGTCGGCCCGCCGCGCGACGTCGTCCACCTGCGCCTCCCGCCCCTGCTCCGCGAACACCGCGCGCGCCGCCGCGAGCACCTTCTCGCGGTTGCGCCGGGCGTCGGCGCGGAGGGGCTTGTCGGCGAGATGTGGCACGGCTGTGAATGTAGGGCTTGACAAGCGGAACGTCAATTCCGTATCGTATCGACCCGAAACCGGAATCCCGATTCCGGATCATAAGACTTCCTTCCTCCCCAGGAGCCCTTTTCTTCATGACCGAGACCACGGATCGGCGCTGGCTCGCCCTTGCGCTGCTGGCCGCCGCCCAGTTCGTCGTCATCCTCGACGCATCCATCGTGAACGTCGCGCTGCCGTCGATCGGCGCCGACCTGCAGTTCTCCCAGGACGACCTGTCCTGGGTGGTCAACGCCTACGTCCTGGTGTTCGGCGGCTTCCTGCTGCTCGGCGGCCGGATGGCCGACCTGCTGGGACGGCGGCGGCTGTTCATGATCGGCCTCGTCCTGTTCGCCGCCGCGTCGCTGGCGGGCGGCCTCGCGCAGGACTCGACGCAGCTGATCATCGCCCGGGCCATCCAGGGCCTCGGCGGCGCGCTGCTGTCCCCCGCCGCCCTGTCGCTCGTGACCGTGCTGTTCGCCGAGGGCGCCGAGCGCAACAAGGCGATGGGCGTCTGGGGCGCGGTCGCCGGCTCCGGCGGCGCCGTCGGCGTCCTGGCCGGCGGCATGCTGACCGAATGGGCCGGCTGGGAGTGGGTCCTGTTCGTCAACGTGCCCGTGGGCCTCGCGGCCGCGGCGCTGGCGACGCGCCTGCTGCCCGAGTCGCGCAACGAGGGGCACCGCCACTTCGACGTCGCTGGAGCCGTGACGATCACGGCCGGCCTGTCGCTGCTCGTCTACGCGCTGGTGGACGCGAACTCCGCCGGCTGGACCTCGGGGCAGACGCTCGGCCTGGGCGCCCTCGCGCTGGCGCTGATCGGCGCCTTCTACGCGATCGAGCGGCGCACGAAGGCCCCGCTCGTCCCGTTCCCGGGCATCTTCCGGATCCGCACGATCACCGGCATCAACGTCTCCGCCGTCCTGATCGCCGCCGCGCTGTTCTCGATGTTCTTCTTCATCTCGCTGTACATGCAGCAGGTGCTCGGCTTCTCGGCGCTCGACGCCGGGCTCGCCTACCTGCCGCTGGCGGTCGGGATCATCGTGACGGCGGGCGCGACCTCGGGGCTGGTCACCCGCTTCGGCTTCAAGCCGGTGCTCGTGGCCGGGCTGATCATCACCGCCGGCGGGCTCGTGTGGTTCTCCCAGGTGTCGGCGAGCGGGTCCTACGTCGGCGACGTCCTGTTCCCGTCGCTGCTGGCCGCGGTCGGCCTCGGCCTCGCCTTCGTCTCGATGACGGTGGCCGCGGTGAGCGGCGTCGAGGGCCACGAGGCCGGCCTGGCCTCGGGCCTGATCAACACGTCGCAGCAGATCGGCGGGGCGCTCGGGCTGGCCATCCTGGCCACGATCGCCAACAGCCGGACGGAGGACGCGCTGGCCACGGCGTCCTCGCCGCCGGTGGCGCTGACCGAGGGCTTCCAGTCCGCATTCCTCGTCGGCGCCGGCTTCGCGATCGCCGCCGCGATCCTCGCGACGGTGCTCATCTCGGGCAGGGCGTCGCGCGAGCACGCCGAGGCGGCGCGGCGCGGCGAGCTGCAGCCCGCGCCGGCTGCCGCCTGACGGCCCCACGCGACCCCGGAGGCCCTGCACACGGCAGGGGCTCCGGGCCGATCGCAAACCATTCGCGCCACCGGCTCCGATCTCCGGACGGTCCAGATCGTGTCGGGCTAGCGCCTGCTTAGAACCCCCTGACGGCCTGGCCGTACTCTCGGGTGGATGGCCGTCGTCGCCGCCAGCGGGCTGGTCAAGACCTTCGGTGAGGGCCACGCGGCGCGGCGGGTGCTCGACGGGGCGGACCTGACGGTCGAGGCCGGCGAGGTCGTGGCGATCCTCGGCCGGTCGGGCTCGGGCAAGTCGACCCTGCTGCACCTGATCGGCGGGCTCGACCGGCCTGAATGGGGGACGATCGAGGTCGCGGGCGAGTCGGTCACCGGCGCCGGCGAGCGCGAGCTCAGCGCGCTGCGCCGGCGGCGGATCGGGTTCGTGTTCCAGTTCTTCCACCTGCTCCCCGAGCTGTCCGGCGAGGCGAACGTGCTGCTGCCCGGCCGCGTGCGCGGGGCGGACCCCGCGGCGGCCGCCCGGGGCCGGGAGCTGATCGACCGGCTCGGCCTGCGGCCCGTGGCGGAGTCGCTGCCCGCGAAGCTCTCCGGCGGCGAGCAGCAGCGGTTCGCGATCGCCCGCGCGCTGGTGAATGACCCCGCGGTCCTGCTCGCAGACGAGCCCACGGGCAACCTCGACGTCGAGGCCGGGGCCGAGGTCCTGCGGCTGCTGCGTGCGGGCGCGGCCGAGGGGAAGGCCGTGGTGCTGGTGACGCACGAGACGGCCGCCGCCGGGATCGCCGACCGGGTGCTGACGCTGCGCGACGGGAGGCTCGGCGCGTGCTGAGGCTCGCGCTCGCCGGGCTGCGCGCGCGGCGGTCGCGGACGCTGCTGGCCGCCGCCGGGGTGCTCGCCGCGTCGCTGGTGGTCGGCACGGGAACGACGGTCGGCTACGGGCTGGCGACCGGGTTCGAGCGCGCCGCGGAGCGCGCGGACCTCCCTGACGTGATCGCGCGCTTCGACGAGGAGGAGCGCGAGACGCTGGACGAGCGCGTGCGCGCGCTCCCTAACCTGGCCGCGCGCTCGTACCGGTTCGAGGTCAACGGCGTCCGGGTCGAGGCGCGAGGCGAGCACATCCACGAGGGCGCCGTCCACGTGGTCCTCGGCGGCCGGCGCGGCTACCTGGTCACCGAGGGCCGTGATCTGGGCGCGGGCGACGAGGTCGTGGTCGAGCAGGGGCTCGCGCGCGAGTGGGGCCTGCGGATCGGCGACACGCTCTCCGTCGGGCGGCTCGGCGAACGGCGGCTCGTCGGCGTCGCCGTCTCGCCCGACAACGTCGCCTACCCGCTCGCCCGCGCCGCGCGCGTGTACGTCTCCGGCGAGGGGTTCGACATCGAGCCGAACATCGCGCTGCTGTGGCTCAACGACCCCGCGAAGGCCGACGTCACGCTGACCCAGGCCCGATCGGTCTCGTTCGGCCTCGGGCGGCTCGAGTTCATCACGCGCGAGGGCGTGCGGGTGCTGCTCGGCCAGGCGGCCGGGATCGTGATCTCGCTGCTCGTTGCGTTCTCGCTCGTCGCGCTGGCCGCCGCCGGCACGATGCTCGCGGCCGGCGCGCACGCCGACGTGCACCGGCGGCTCGCCGCCTTTGGGC
>JBOGYU010000121.1:0-10759 GCA_050696935.1 Solirubrobacteraceae bacterium
CACACGAGCTGCGCGCCCGCCACGAGCGGGCGGTCGGCGAGCTGCGGGCGCGCCGTGGCGAGCGCGACGCGCTCGACCGCGAGCACGGCGAGACGGTGCGCGCCGAGGCCGCGCTGGAGGCCGAGGAGCGGGCGCGCGAGTCGGAGTACGAGGCGGCACGCGAGGCGCGCGCCGGCGCGGCCGGGCGCTTCGCCCGCCTGGGAGCAACGGACGTGCTGGCGCTGGTGCTCGACGACGAGGCGCCGGACGATCTCGCCGCCGCGGGCGACTGGTCGTTCACCCGCGCGCTCGACGTCGCCCGCTCGCTGCCGGCGCGCCTGATCGAGGTGCGCTCATCGTCGGCCGACCTTGGCGTCGAGGTGATGCGCCGCGTCCAGGAGCTGGATCGCCAGCTCGCCGACGCGGACCTGTCGGCGTTCGCCTCGCGCGACGAGAGCGACGTCCTGCTCGTGCGGATCGCCGAGGGCGCGGCGGAGCGCCCGCTCGCCGAGGTGTTGCAGGCGCTCGACGACGAGATCGCCGACCGCGAGCAGGTGCTGTCGGCCGAGGAGCGGCGCGTGTTCAGCGACGCGCTGGTCGAGGAGCTGGCCGACCACCTCCGGGCGCGCATCCACGCGGTGCACGAGAACGTGGCGCAGATGAACACCGTGCTGCGGCGCACGCCGACGGCGGCCGGCAAGGTGGTGCAGCTCGAGTGGCGGGCGGTCGACGACGACACCGGCGTCCAGCGCGAGGCCGTTGAGTTGCTGCGCCGCCGGCTGCGCGACGTCGACCAAGACGCTCGCGCCCGGCTGGTCGGCTTCCTGCGCGGGCGCGTGGACGCGGGCCGCCGCCAGGAGTCGGAGACCGGCGACACGATGGCGCAGACGCTCGCGCTGGCGTTCGATTACCGCCGGTGGTTCGCATTCGGGCTGCTGGAGGAGGTCGACGGGCGGCGCGAGCGGCTCACGCGCCGGCGGCACGCGGTGGGCTCAGGGGGCGAGCAGTCCGTCCTGATCCACCTGCCGCTGTTCGCCGCGGCGGCGGTGCTGTACGGGGACGCCAGGTCGCCGCGGCTGGTGATGCTCGACGAGGCGCTCTCGGGCATCGACGACGACACGCGCAAGCGAGTCCTCGCCGCGACCGTCGCGCTCGACCTTGACATCGTGATGACCTCGCACGAGCTCTGGGGCACGTACGCGTCCGTGCCGCGGCTGGCGATCTACCAGCTCCATCGCGAGAACGGCGTGTTCGGCGTCCATGCGATCCCGTTCCTGTGGGACGGCGTCGTGCTGCACGAGGGCGAGCAGGCGGAGCTGGTCGCGTGACCGTCGCCACGCTCCCTCGCGCGCTCGATCGGGTGCTGTGGGAGGCGCGGCGGGCCCGCGAGCGCCGCGGCGGAGAGGGCGACGCCAGGGTGCGGCTCGGCCCGCTCGCCGAGGACGAGGCGCGCGAGCTCGACGCGGTGCTGGCTGTCACGGGCTTCCGCGGGCGCGTGCTCTCCGGTGAGCGGCTCAGCGTGTCTCTCGCGCGCATCGAGTCTGCGCTGGAAGCGATCGGCCACGATCCAGCGGGCGTATACGCCGCGCTTGACCCGCACACTCCGCTGCGCGACCGGCCGGCGGAGCGGCGTGCGGACATGCGCCGGCGCGAGGAGTTCTGGGCCTGGCTGCGCGCGCATCCGATCGTCGTCGCTCGCCCTCGGCTGCGAGCGTGGGTCGACGCGGCACGAAATGGCGGGGCAATCAGGCCGGTCGAGCGCGATGAGGTCGAGCGCGCACTTCGCGTGGTGGCCGCACTTCCGCGCGCCGAGCCGTGCGATCGCGCCGTGCTGTCGGCCGAGCTGTTCGGCGAGGCGCACGCGCTCGACGACGGTGAGCGGGTCGGGCGCCTTGCCTGCGCGCTCATCAGGGCCGAGGCGGGGCTTGGCGACGAGACGCCGGCGCGCGCGATCTGGGAGCACGCGGGCGTGCTGTGCGACACCACCTCCTCCTGTGTGCTGACGCTCGGCTTGGCACCACTCGGCGACGGACCGCTCGCGGTCGCCCTGCAAGCGCTCCGCGGCATGCACGCCCTCCTCACACTCGGTCAGCTCCAGGCTTCAACGCTGGACTGGCGGCCGGCAGGAACGTGTTACACGTGCGAGAACCCGGCGGTGCTGCGCGAGGCCGAGCGCCGGCTCGGCGCGGCCTGCCCTCCCCTCGTCTGCACGGAGGGCTGGCCCTCGGATGCGGCCCGGTTGTTGCTGCGCCGCCTCCGCCTCGCCGGTTGGCGAATCCGCCACCACGGGGACTTCGACCTCGGGGGCACCGCGATCATGCGGCATCTGGCGGCTGAGGTGGACGCCAAACCGTGGCGCTTCGACGTCGAAGGCTATGAGCGCGCCCTGTCCGCTCACGCCGGCCTCGGCCTCCCAACCCTCCCGCACGAGGCGGACGGCGGCTCGGGCACGCTGGAGCGTGTGCTGTTCGAGAGCGGGTCGATCATCTGCGAGGAACTCGTCCTCGACGAGCTCCTCGACGACCTCGCCCACGTCTGAGCGCTCACGATCGGCTGCTACTCCCCGCCTGTAACGCGGCCAAGCCGACGCCATAGCATGCATGGATGTCGTCATCGGGCGCGGAAGAGACGAGAACGCATGCCGCGCTCCGCGAGCGCGACCGCGAGCTGGCGTTGGTGGCGGACGTGCTCGACGCCGCGGATCGCGGCTGCGGCGCGCTGGTCGTCGTCGACGGCGCCCAGAGCCTGTTCCCGACCGTCCGGACGATCGAGATGCACCTCACGCACGCCTACCGGAAGCTCGGCGTCACCTCGCGCCGCGAGCTCGGCCGGGCGCTCGGCGCCTGAGGCAAAACCGACCGACTATCGTCCGGCCCAATGGCGACCCGGTTGTTCGGCGAGCGCGTGGAGCGGCGGGAGGATGACCGGCTCCTGCTCGGCGAGGGGCGCTACACCGACGACTTCGAGCCGCAGGCCGCGGAAGTGGCGTTCGTCCGCTCCGAATATGCGCGCGCGCGCATCGCCGACGTCGATGTCACCGGCGCGCTGGACGTCGAGGGCGTCCATGCCGTGTACACGTACGACGACCTCGATGGGCGCTTCGCGGAGCCGCTGCCGCTGATCATCCCGCACGAGGCGATCGAGGACGGGCGCACGCAGTACGCGCTCGCGCGGGACGAGGTCCGCTACGTCGGCGAGACGATCGCGATGGTCGTGGCGCGCGACCGCTACATCGCCGAGGACGCAGCCGGCGCGATCGTCGTCGAGTACGAGCCGCTCCCCGTCGCCGCCGACCTCGAGGCGGCCGCGGGGGAGGATCCGGTGCTCGTGCACGGCGACCGCCCCGACAACGTGGTGGCGCGCGTCGGCGAGGAGCACGGCGACGTGGACGCCGCGTTCGCGAAGGCGGCCCACACCTTCGAGTGGCGGCTCGAGATCGAGCGCAGCGCCGCGACGCCGCTGGAGGGTCGCGCGGTCGTGGCGCGGTTCGACGAGGACGGCGCGCTGCTGGTGCACGACTCCACCCAGGCGCCGACCGGCATCCGCGCCGGGCTGAGCCGGCTGTTCGACCTCGACATGGACCGCGTCCACGTCGTCGCCCCCGATGTCGGCGGCGGATTCGGCGTCAAGGTCATCCAGTTCTATCCCGAGGAGGTCCTCGTCCCGCTGGCGGCCCGCCGGCTCGGGATGCCGGTCAAGTGGACGGAGGACCGGCGGGAGCACTTCGTCGGATCCACGCACGAGCGCAAGCAGGTCCACCACGTCCGGGTCGGGGCGAGCGACGACGGCCGGATCCTCGCGCTGGAGACGAGCTTCCTGCACGACAGCGGGGCGTACTGCCCGTACGGGCTGATCATCCCGGTGATCACGGCCGCGCAGCTCCCGGGGCCCTACAGGCTCGACAACTACCGGTACGACTTCACGGCCGTCTTCACGAACCTCGTGCCGACGTCGCCGTACCGGGGCGCCGGCCGCCCGCACGCGGCCTTCGTGATGGAGCGCGTCATGGACCGCCTCGCGGCCGCGCTGAGCCTCGACCGGGCCGAGATCCGGCGCCGCAACCTCATCCAGCCCGACGAGTTCCCCTACGAGGTCGGCGTGACCTTCCAGGACGGCGGGCCGACGGTGTACGACTCGGGCGACTACCCGGCCGGTCTCGACCTGCTCCTGAAGGAGGTCGACTACGACGGGTTCGAGGCGCGGCGACAGGCCGCCCGGGCCGAGGGGCGGGCGATCGGCCTGGGGCTGGCGTGCTACGTCGAGGGGACCGGCATCGGCCCGTACGAGGGTGCGGCGATCGACGTCCAGGTCGACGGGACCGTGACCGTGGCGAGCGGCCTGTCGAGCCAGGGCCAGGGCCACCAGACCATCCTCGCCCAGATCGTCTCGGACGAGCTCGGGGTGCCGATCGAGCGCATCCGCGTCAGGACGGGGGACACGCGGCGCCTGGGCTGGGGCGTCGGAACCTTCGCGAGCCGCACGGCGGTGGTATCGGGCAACGCGGTGCAGAAGGCGGCGGCGGAGGTGCGCCGGCAGGCCGCCGAGCTGGCCGCCCGGGTCCTCGAGGCCGATCCGGAGGACCTCGAGTTCGCCGACGGGAAGGTGGGCGTCGTCGGCTCGCCCGCGCAGGACCTGCAGCTCGGTCAGCTCGCCGGGATGGCGAACCCGCTGCGCTACGCGTTCGGCGAGGAGTCGGCGGAGGCGGCGCTCCTAACCCGGCGTGCCTACGCGTCGCAGGACGTCCCGCTTCCCGACGGGACGACGCCCGGCCTCAACGCGGTCGAGTACTACAGCCCGAAGTCCGGGGTCTTCGGCTTCGGGATGCACGCGGCCGTCGTCGAGGTGGAGGAGGAGACCTGCGAAGTCCGCATCCTGGAGTACGTCGTCGGCCACGACTGCGGGCGCATCATCAACCCGATCATCGTCGAGGGACAGCTGTACGGCGGCGTCGCGCAGGGGATCGGCGGGGCCCTGTACGAGCGGATGGCCTACGACGAGGACGGCCAGCTGCTGAACGCGAGCTTCATGGACTTCCTGATGCCCTACACCACGGAGGTCCCCGCGCCGTCGCTCTTCCACACCGAGACGCCGTCGCCCAACAACGTGCTCGGCGTCAAAGGAGTCGGCGAGGCCGGCACGATCCCCGTCGCCGGCGCGATCGCCAACGCCATCTCCGACGCGCTCGGCGTCCCGATCGATCGGATGCCGATCTCGCCGCTGCAGATCTTCGAGCTCGTCCACGGCGACGCGTGACGATCCGCATCGGCATCGACACCGGTGGGACGTTCACCGACGTCGTCGCCGTGGACCCGGCCGGGCGCGTGTTCAGCACCAAGGTGCCGTCGACCCCGAGCGACCCCTCGGTCGCCTTCATGCAGGCGATCGAGAAGAGCCTCGGGCTCGCCGGCGCGCCGACCGAATCGGTGAGCGACGTCGCACACGGGACGACGGTCGCCACGAACGCGCTGCTCGAGGACGACTTCCGGGGGCTCGGCTTCATCACCACGAAGGGGTTCGGGGCGCTGCTGGAGATCGGCCGCCAGAGCGTCCCCGACAGCTACGGCAACTCGTACTTCTGGGTGAAGCCCGACCGCATCGTCCCGCTGCACCTGGTCCGGGAGGTCGACGAGCGGCTCGACCGCTCCGGGGCTCCGCTGCGGGAGCTCGACGAGGCCGGCGCACGGGCGGTCGCGCGCTGGTTCAGGGAGAGGGGCATCGCATGCGTCGGCGTCTGCTTCCTGCACGCGTATGTGAATCCCGACCACGAGCGCCGGATGCGCGACGTGCTCGCGGAGGAGCATCCGGACTGCACGGTCTCGCTGAGCTCGGACGTGCTGAGCGAGTACCGCGAGTACGAGCGCGCGGTCACGACCCTCGTCGACGCCTTCGTCAAGCCGACGGTCTCCGCGTACGTCCGCTCGATCCACGAGCGGCTCCCGGCGGGGGCCTTCTATCTCATGAAGAGCAACGGCGGCGTGATCGCGGGCAGCGAGGTCCATCGGCAGCCCATCACCACGATCCTCTCGGGCCCCGCGGCGGGCACGCTGGGTGCGGCGCTCGTCGCAGGGCAGGCGGGGTTCTCACGGGTGATCACGCTGGACGCGGGCGGCACCTCGACGGACGTCGCCGTCGTCAGCGACGGCCGGCCGAGCCTCACCACGGAGGGATCGGTCGGCCGGTTCGCCGTCAAGGTCCCGATGGTGGACGTCGTCACCGTCGGCACCGGCGGTGGGTCGATCGCCTCGGTGTCGCCGGAGGGCACGCTGAAGGTGGGACCGCGCTCGGCCGGCGCGAGTCCCGGCCCGGCGTGCTACGCCCGCGGCGGCACCGAGCCGACGACGACCGACGCCTTCCTGCTCCTCGGGCACATCCCGGAGCACCTGCTCGGCGGCGAGATCCCGCTGAGCCGCCCCGCCGCCGAGGAGCCCTACCGGCGCCTGGCGGAGTCCGTCGGCCTCGGGCTGGAGGCGTGCGCCGCCGGCGTGCTCGAGATCGCCGCGTGGAACCAGGCGAACGCGATCCGGCAGGTCACGGTGAAGCGCGGGCTCGACGTGCGCGACTTCGACGTCTGCGCGTTCGGCGGCTCGGGACCGCTCGCGGCGTGCCGGCTGATCGACATCCTGGGGTTGCGAGCGGTCTTCGTGCCGCGCGACCCCGGGAACCTCAGCGCGTTCGGGCTGCTGGCCACGGACCTGCGGACGGATCACGTGCAGACGCTGGTCCGGCGGCACGACCAGCTCGACGTGGACGAGCTCGCGGGAGCGCTCGCCCGGCTGGAGTCCGACGCGGTGGAGGCGCTCGAGCGCCAGGGCCACGGGCAGAATCGCTGCGCTCGGGGGGCCGATCTGCGGTACTTCGGGCAGGCGTTCGAGATCCACGTCCCCGCGCCGGACGGCCCGGTCGACGCGGGGTTCGTCGACGAGGTCGAGGCGCGTTTCCACGACGCCCACGAGCGCTCGTACGGCTACTGCTACCGGGACGATCCGGGCCAGGTCGTCGAGTGGGTGAACCTGCGCGTCACCGGCGTCGGCGCGATGCCCCGGCCGGCGCTCGCCCCCGTGGGCGCGGGCGACGGCGATCCGCTCGACGGAAGCCGGCCCGTGTTCTTCGGGGACGGCTGGCACGAGACACCGGTGTACGCGCGCGAGCGGCTGCGCGCCGGCGACGAGCTCGCCGGCCCGGCCGTGATCCAGGAGTTCGGCTCGACGCTCCCGATCCACCCGCTGTTCACGGCCCGCGTCGACGAGCTGGGCAACGTCGTGGTCCGGAGGGCGTCGTGACGCTCGACCCGGTGCTGGTCGAGATCGTGCAGGGCACGCTCGCGTCGATCGAGGCGGAGGTGGAGGAGGCGATCGGCCGCACGGCGCGCTCGCCGATGATCCGCGATCAGCACGACTTCCGCGCGGGCATCCACGATCGCGCGCTGCGCAAGCTCACCGGGCGGTCGTACTCGGCGCTGGTGCATCCGGTGGTGCGCGACTTCCCGCTGCGGACGATGCGCCCCGGCGACGTCTACTTCCACAACGACGTCTACCTCTCCGAGGGAGGGATCGGCCACCTGCCGGACCTGTGCGTGACCGTGCCGGTGTTCCACGACGGCGACGTCGTGGCGTTCGTGCAGGCCTTCGGGCACCACGACGACATCGGCGGGATGGTCCCCGGGTCGATGCCGAGCAACGCCGAGTCGGCCTTCCAGGAGGGGCTGATGGTGCCGCCGGTGAAGCTGTTCGACGCCGGCGTGAGGAACGAGGCCGTGGTGCGAATCGTCGCGCGCAACTCGCGCATGCCGGAGAGCCTGGCCGGCGACATCGACGCCGAGTGCGCCGCGACCCGGATGGGCGCGCGCCGGGTCGAGGAGCTCTTCGACCGGTACGGGCGCGACGCGGTCGAGGCCTGCTTCGACGCGATCATCCGGAATACGACGGAGACGTTCCGGCGGGAGGTGCTCTCCAAGATCCCCGACGGCGTCTATCGGTGGGAGGACTACGCCGAGCACGACGGCGTCGACCCGCCGCGGCTGCACGCGCAGCGGATGACACTGACCAAGCGGGACGACCGGCTGATGATCGACTTCACCGGCACCGACCCGCAGGCGAAGGGCCCGATCAACCACGCCGGCGACTACGCGGACGGCAACTTCCTCAAGAAGTGGCTCGCGCCGATCTTGAGGAACCTGGCGGACACCCCCGAGCGGATGGCGGAGCTCGACGTCGACGAGGGCGTCGTGGAGCTCATCGAGATGCGGTTCCCACCGCCGGGGACGCTGCTGACGCCGGTGTTCCCCGCGCCGACCAACGCGCGCACGTTCGTGATCCTCCGGCTGCTCGGCGTGTTCGCCGGCGCGCTCGCGCAGGCCGTCGACGGCAGGATGCCGGCCGACCAGGAGACGATCCGCTACACGGGCATCACCGGCCGCGACGGTTCCGGGGAGTGGTACCTGTACCGCGAGATCCTCGGCGGCGGCTCGGGCGGCCGCCACTACGCCGACGGCTCCGACACGATCCACATCGTCCCGGACTCGAAGAACCTTCCGGTCGAGTTCGTCGAGGCGCGCTATCCGGTTCGCGTCGAGCACCTCGGCCTGCGGATCGACTCCGGAGGACCGGGGGAGTTCCGCGGCGGCCTGGGCTACCGGAAGGACATCCGCGTGCTCGAGGACGCGACCTTCATGTCGATCGCCGATCGCTCGATCCTCGCCTGCTGGGGGGTCAAGGGAGGCAGCGCCGGGATGCCGTTCCGCGTGACGATCGACCCGGGCGGTCCGGCTGAGCGCGTGCTCGCCGGCCTGTGCGACGACGAGCCGATCGCCGCCGGCGAGGTCGTCCGCGTCGAGACGACCGGCGGCGGCGGGTGGGGCGATCCTCTCGACCGCGATCCGGAGCGAGTCGCCGTCGACGTGCTCCAGGGGAAGGTCTCGGTTGAGGCCGCCAGGGATGAGTACGGAGTCGTCCTCGGCTCGGATGGCAACGTCGACGATGCCGCCACCCGCCGTGAGCGCGATCGGATGCGAGCCGACCGCGGCGCGCCCGCGTTCTTCGATCGCGGGCCGGGATACGCGCGCCTGGCGGGGTGACCGGATAGGGGTCGCAGATGGGGGAGACCCCCGACGCTGCGTGGCGCGCCGGGCGCGAGGCTGCGCGCCATGCACACAACGACGACTCCCGCGTCCGCGCTCGCCGCCGGCCTGCGCGCCCACGGCTTCATCGGTCGCCTCGTGGAACCCGGCGACGCCGGCTACGACGCCGCCCGCGCCGGCTGGAACGGCGCGATCGACCGCCGCCCGGCCGCCATCGCCTACGCGAACGACGCCGACGACGTCGGCGCGGCGATCCGCGCCGCGCGCGGCGCCGGCCTCGCGTTCACGGTGCGCGGCGGAGGCCACTCGGTCTCCGGGCGCTCGGTGCGCGACGGCGCGCTCTGCATCGACCTGCGGGCGCTGAACGCCGTCGAGGTCGATCCGCGAAGCGCCGTCGTGCGGGTCGGCGGTGGCGCGCTGCTGAGCGAGCTCGACGCCGCGACCCAGGAGCACGGGCTCGCGGTGCCCGGCGGGCAGATCTCGCACACCGGCGTCGGCGGGCTGACGCTCGGCGGCGGCATCGGGTGGCTCATGCGCCACCACGGCCTCACGATCGACTCGCTGCTCGCCGCGGAGGTCGTGCTCGCCGACGGCGAGATCGTGCAGGCCTCCGCGGACCAGCACGCCGACCTGTTCTGGGCGCTGCGCGGGGGCGGCGGCGAGTTCGGCGTGGTTACGCGCTTCGAGTTCCGCGCACACCGCGTCGGGCCGACGGTGCTCGGCGGGATGCTCGTCTACCCGTGGGAGCAGGCGCGCGCGGCCTTCCAGGCGACGCGGGCGCTGATGGCCGGCGCGCCCGACGCGCTCACCGCCTTCGCCGTGCTCGTCACCGCGCCGCCGCAGGCGCCGTTCCCGGCCGAGCACCAGGGACGCCCGGTCGCGGTCGTCGCCGTCGCATGGTCGGGCGATCTCGACGAGGGCGATCGCGTGCTCGCTCCGCTGCGCGCCGGCTGCCCGCCGCTCGTCGACCTCGTCGCGCCGATGCCGTACGTCGCGCTCCAGTCGATGCTCGACGAGACGGCGCCCGGAGGCTGGCGCTTTTATGACAAGCTCCACTACCTCCCCGAGGTCGGCGACGCGTTCATCGACGCGCTGCTCGCCGGCTTCTCCGAGGTTCCCACGCCGCAGTCCCACGTGATGACCGCGTGGATGGGCGGGGCGATCGACCGCGTCGCCCCGGGCGACACCGCCTTCGGCCACCGCGGCGCGCGCGCCTTCACCTGGCTCATCGGCTGCTCTGGCGAGGATCCCGTCGCGCCCGCGGCCGACTGGGTGCGCCGTGTGTTCGACGCGACCGCGCCGTTCGCGAGCCCCGGCGTGTACGTCAACGCGCTCGACGAAGGCCGCCCGGTCCGCGACGCCTACGCCGACGAGGTCTGGGCGCGCCTCGTCGCGGTCAAGCGCCGCTACGACCCGGACGGCGTCTTCGACGCCCACGGCATCCGTCCCTGAACGCGCCGCGCGCTACAGGCCTTCGCGCAGGGCGTGCGCCGCCGCCTCGACGCGGCTGCGCACGCCGAGCTTCGCGAGCACCCGGCTCACGTGGTGCTCGGCGGTCTTCGGCGCGATCACGAGCCGCTCGGCGATCTCGGGGTTCGACAGGCCGGCCGCCATGAGCCCGAGGACCTCCCGCTCGCGGGCGGTGAGCTCGCCGCGGTCGCCGCGCGACGCGGTGCGGCCGGCGGCGCCGAGCCCGCGCAGCAG
>JBOGYU010000122.1:0-10665 GCA_050696935.1 Solirubrobacteraceae bacterium
ACGCGGGCCCGCGCGCCGGCGCGCCGGCGGGTGCCGTTCCCGGCGAGAAGCCGGCAGGCGAGCGCGCGGAGCCGGATGTTGAAGCAGCGGCTCGCGCGATCCCGATCCTGGGCTGGGACGCCATCACGAGCGAGCCGATCGAGTGGCGCGTCGTCGGCGAAGGGGCGCTCTCGAACGGGCATGTCGAGGTCTACGGCACGTCGGGAGCCGGGAAGACGCAGTTCGTCCAAAGCCTCGTGTCGCAGCTGACCGGCATGGGCTCGACCTTCGGGATTTGCGACTTCAAGAACGACTACGGCGGGAGCTTCCCGGAGCGGACGGGCGCGAGCTTCCACGATCTGTGGCTCGACGGGCTCCCGTACAACCCCCTCGCGCTTGAGTCGCAGGATCGACGAGCGCTGCAGAGCTTGGTCATCGAGCTGAGGGACACGGTGGATTCGGCCGCGCGCGCATACATGCGCCTCGGCCACCGCCAGCTCTCGAAGCTGCAAACGGCGATGGAGCGCGCATTCGAGGACGCGCGGCAGGCCGGGCGCATCCCAACGCTGTCGGACCTGCACGAGTTCCTCGACGAAGACCTCCGCGGCGCGATCGGAGACCTGACTAGCACCGACCTCTTCCGCGAGGGGCCGCCGCTCGGAACCGTCATCGATCAGAATGCGGTCTTCGGGCTCAACCACATCCCAGGCACCGGCCTGACGACGACGCTTGCGGCCGGCTTCATCCTGTCGTCGCTCTACCTCAAGCTCCTCGAGATGCCCCAAGTGGCGAATGAGGTTAAGTACACGCTGGTCATCGACGAGGCGCACCGGGTCGCAAGCTTCCACTCGGTCGGAACGATGGTCCGCGAGCTCCGCAGCAAGGGGCTAGCAGTCGTGCTCGCAACTCAGCGCCCGGGCGATCTGCCCGGCGAAGCCGGGACGAACGCACAGACCAAGGTCTATCTGCGCCTGCCGGACGCGCAGTCGGCCCGTGCCGCGGCCCGCAACATCGACCCCAGCGACCGGGATCTCGCCGAGCGGATCCGGTCCCTTGCGGACGGTGAGGCGTACGTAGCGCTGGCGGGCGGGGGGCCCCGCTACGTGCGCCTCCGGCAGTTCTGGCGCGACGGATGATCGGAGCCCGGCGCAACGGACTCGCGGAGGCGGCTGATGTCAGCGTTCCGCCGGCGCCGAAGTCGACGAGCGCCGGAGTCCGCCGCTCGATGCAGTCGAACAGGCGCAGCGGGACGAATCCTGAGAGAGGCCTGCGCAGCGCGCTGCACGCGGCCGGATGGCGGTTCCGGATCGACCTGCCGATCGAGACGCCGGACGGCCGCGTCCGCCCGGACATCGTCTTCACGCGCCTCAAGCTCGCAGTCTTCGTCGACGGCTGCTTCTGGCACGGTTGCCCTGAGCACGGCGTGAGTCCTAAGAGCAACGAGAGCTACTGGGGTCCCAAACTGCGCCGCAACGCCCAGAGGGACCGTCGCGACGCCGAGAGACTCGAGGCCGCTGGATGGACAGTGCTGCGAATCTGGGAGCACGAGCCGACCGAGGACGCCCTGCGCGCTGTGGTGCGCGTCCTGTCCGATGCGGTCGCGCCGAGCCCGCGTCGCCGTGTAAGGATGGCTGTCCCGCCGGCCGAGGCTCCACCGTCAGCGCGGCAGGCCCGGCACGACGCCGCTGCGATCAATGGGTCGCCGAGCTGAGCGAGCCGCAGTGCGGCGTGGCGGTTGAGGCTGCCGCGGTCGCGGTCGTAGGGGCGCCTGGTGCACGGGTCGGCAAGAACCCGCCCGAGCACGCGTGATAGCACCCGAGCCGCCGGCGAGCATCCGCGGTGTCGGGCGCAGGTGATTTGGCAGTGGCCGCGCAGATGAAGTGGCAGTGGCCGACGCTGACGGCGCAGTGCCGCAGCGGGCGCTTAGTAGCGCCCGCACGCCGCTCAGGGCAGCAGCGATGGGCTGCCTTCCTCGAATGGGTCGGATCGCCCCGGCTCCATAGGGTCTCAGCGGGCTCGCCCGCGGCGACGGGCGCGGCGTCGCCCGAGGCGAGCGGCTGGTCTGCGAGATCCTCGGCGCTTGCGTCGTCGGTCCGCGCGGCGTCGCACCGTTTGCCTCTCGGCGTGGCGGGCGGCACGGCCCGAGGCCGCGAGCCGGCGTCGCGTACGGCGGTGTGCGCGTCTTCGTTGGTCGGCGTGGACTCCCGCTGCCAGGCAGGTATGCGCGACGAGGCGGCCGGCGGCGTCTGGCGCGACTGGAAACGCGATGTCGGCGATGGCCAGGAACATCGGCGCAAAGATGCCCGGGCCAAGGCGCGGCGGGCGGGTGGCGAGCAGCTGCCCGCTCAGCGCCATTCTGCCGAGCACGCGCGCCGCCGCCGCCTGATCGAGGCCCTGCATCGCGCGCTCAATGAATCGCTCGAGCGCATGAGGAGTCACCACGACCTGCACCAGCACGCCGGTCTCGCGCACCGGCGCCCGCACGATCAAGCGGTCACTGAGCATGAGCGTCCTCCGACGGACGAGGCTGAATGTCAGCCTGTAGCGTCGCGCGGGCCGCGGCTTGCGTCCGCTGGGTCCGCCGTGGCCAGCGGAGGTTGGCGAACGGAAGCGCTACGTACTGGTCGTAGAACTCGCTGAGCAGGTCGCTCTCGACGTCACGGGGTCGTCGGCGTCCGTCGATGGGTCGCCAGCAGATAACAAGGCGGTCGTGGTCGACAAGCTGCCAGAGGCAGCGGCCGCCTCGGTGGCCGATCCGCTTGCCGCGCCCGAACTCCGCGAACTCGTGGATCCGCCGGCGGATGTCGTTACTTGAGCCGATGTAGAGCGTCTCGGCGTCGAGGACCCAGTTGGCGGCTAGCTCGTCGACCGTGACGGTCGGATCTTGCTGCTTGAAGTGCCCGCCCACGCTCGTTTCGAGGAACGCGGGCGAGACGCCCTCGGCACTGGGTAGGACAGCGGCGTAGACACCACCGACGGGCGGGACGGCTGGGCAGCGGGCAGGCATCGAGCGCAGCGGCTCGAACCCGAGGAAACCGGCGGCGCGCAGGCCGGAGATGGTGAACGAGGTCATGGTTCCTCCTGAGGGGTACGGGGACATCAGCGGCATGGGCGGTTGGCTCACGGCTCGCCTCGGAGCCGATCGAGCTGGTACTTGAGGTCGGTGAGGCCGCGCAGCTCGCGGGCGTAGGCCAGAAGTCGCCGGCGGCGGTCGTGGCCCATGTAGTTCCAGTAGTCGAGGAGCTCGCGTAGGTCGGCGCTGGCCTCGCCGCGCGCGAGCAACGCCTTGTGGGACTCGTCCCACATCGTCTCCTGGGTCTCGGCGACGGCGAAGACGTCGGAGGCGATCACGAACACGTCGTGCTCGTCGGCGCTGGGATCGGCGAGGATCTCGCGGACGCGCTCGACCGGGATCCGCGCGTCGCCCCAGGATTCGGGGAGCTCTGCGCCCTCGCGGAACAGCGTCAGCAGCCGCTTGCGACCTTCGTCGAGGCTGATGTGCCCCGCGAGCACCATAAGCGGGAGCGGGTTGCGATTCAGGCCGCGAGCGAGCGACATGAGAATTTCGGGCCCCGGCCTACGGACGTGGCCGCTCTCGATCCGGCTGATCTGTGCAGCCGAGACTCCCGATCGCCGTGCCACGTGCCGGATCGGAACGGGCTGCGCTGTGACGTCGGAGTCGTCCGCGATCCCGCTGTTGCGAGCTGCGGCGATCGCCTCCCGAAGGGACCCTGCCGGCGCAGGCATGGATGTTGCAGAAGGTGCAGCTGTTCGTGATTCCGTCATGTGCGTCTATTGAAGCACAGATGCTGCGGACGGCGCAAGTCGCGTTGAATCTGCAACGGAGAAGAGTCCGTTTCGGTCGACCCGGCGGGCCGCGGTCGGCGAGCCCCCAACCCGGGCCAGGACGCCCGCGCGCTCGCGAAGTCGCCGAGCCTCCGCCCACCCGGGGGCGCTCCGGGTTCCGACAACGAGCCTTCTCGGAACCCCACGCCCGTGGGCGGCGCACAACGCGCCCACGACGGACGCGAGTCGGCCGTCCGGTGGTTCCGACAAGATCCGCGCGTGCCCGCCGACCAGGTCCTCGCCGACTACGACCGCTGGCTCGAGCGCCAAGCGCTCGCCGCCCGCACCCGCGCCAGCTACCGCCGCTGGGTGCGCGAACTCACCGCCCACCTCGTCGCCGGCGACGAGCTCGAGGGCTTCCTCGCGACTGACGGCGAGCACGACCGCCGCGCCGCACTCGGCGACTGGCGGCGGCGGCTCGTCGACCGCGGCCTGGCGCCCACGACGGTCAACCTCGCGCTCGCTGCGGCCACCTCGCTGCTGGACTCGCGCGCGCTTCAGGCGCCACGCGTGCCGCGCGTGGAGGTCGACCCACCCGCGCCGCGGGCCCTGTCGGCGGAGCAGCTGCGTGCGGTGCAACGCGAGACCGATCGCCTGCGCTCGAGCCGCGACCGGGCGATCATGGAACTGCTGCTGCGCACCGGCCTGCGGATCGGCGAACTCGCCGACCTCGACGCCGGCGACATGCGCCTGACGCAGCGCACCGGCGAGCTCGTCATCCGCCACGGCAAGGGCGACCGCCGCCGTGTCGTCCCACTCAACCGCTCCGCCCGAGCAGCACTCCGAGCATGGCTCAGCGACCGCGAAGGCCACGCTTCTGCCCCGGCGCGCGATCGCGGTCCGCTGTGGATCTCCCGCACCGGCGAGCAGCTCTCGGTCCGCTCGATCACCAAGCTCGTCACGAAGGTAATGGCGGCCGCCGACGTCGAAGAGACGGCGCACGGGCTGCGACACACGCTCGCCACGCGGCTGGTACGCGAGCACGGCCGCGACTTGGCGCTCGTCGCCGACGTACTCGGCCACGCCGACGTCAAGACCACCCGCCGCTATGCGCGCTCCGAGCTCGAGGACCGCCGCGCCGCGCTTGAAGCCCTCGACCGCTGATACGCCGCAACGTCGAACGAGCGTTCGCTGACACGGCTTGACCAGGCCCGCTTGTCATTCGACCGTCCATCCACAACGGACAACGAGAGCGAGCACGCGCCCGAGGGTTCGACCGCGCCAATTCCGCCGCCTCGGCTGTCACGATCGGAACACCAGTTCGACTCGACACCGGAGTAGGTCATGGCCGAGAGCGGCGCACATCGCAGAGCAGTTGGGTTCCTCGTCGGGGCGATGGAGCGCCGCGGAATCGAGGTCGTGGCCGCCGCGGGCGGCGCCGGCCGTGATCTACCGGATCCGGCAAAGGTCGGTCGGCATGAGCCCGATGCGCTCGGGCTGGACCGGCTGGGCTGGGTTGCAGGGGAGGTCAAGCGCGGACCGGAACTGTTCGACCGCCACACCCAAGAGCAGCTGTACGACTTCACCCGGCTGGTCGAGCGACGCGGGCGGCCGGTACGACTCCTGCTGGTCGTCCCGGGCCCCTACCGAGTCGCCGCGCGACAGGCTGTGCGGGAGGCGGGCGGTCGCGTAGACCGGGTGACGATCGTCTCGCCTCTGCGACGCCGGGTGGAGGCTCCGCGTCCCCGACGAACCGCGGCTCGAAGCTAGCCACGGGTCTTACTGTCGCACGCGACCCCCGGCCAGAGACTCGCGCGACAACCTCGCCGCCGCTCTCGGCGGCGCGGGCAGACCGAACGGTGCTCAGCGTGCCTGAGCCAAGGTCCGCCGGCGACGCGGCGATATTTGGGGGCCGGGCTTGGGTGGTCAGGGGGTCCCGCCATCATCCGCGCGGGATCCAACGCTTAGTGTTTGTCGCCGCTGAGGCCGTCGCCTGTTCAGCGGCGGGCGAGGTCGCGCAGCCAGCGGCGCACGGTCAGCTGATGCTCTGCGGCAGCGCGGCGTGCCGCGGCCCGTTGCTGGCTGGGCTGCAACGCCGCGTTCCACGCGGGAGGCCTGGGCTGCGGTTGTGGGGAGCGACGTCCGTGCCGCGCCGGGGGCTGCTGGGCAGTGGGCGTCAAGCTGCCTCCCTCCGGTCTGGAGATCGCCGGCAGCGAACGATACGCCTACCGCGTTGCCATTTCACCTGCGCGACCACTGCCAACTCGCCTGCGCTCGACATCCGCGGCGTTTAGCGGTGCTCGGCCGCTAAGCGTGCGTACAACGCCTGTTAGCCGTGCGCGTCGCGTCCGGTCCGGCTGGCCATGACGACCACCAGTCGGCGCTGAGGGATCAGCGGGCGTCCTGCGCTGCGGCGGCGACAACGGTGTCGGGCAGCAATGCGACGCGGGTGATCTCGAGGTCGGTTGTGCCCGTGAGTCGCTCGCGCAGCCCGGGTGGCAGCGCCGGCAGCGCCAGCGCGGCCAAGCTGCGGTGGTGCACGTCGGGCTCGACGGCGAAGAACAGGTGGTCGCGGCCGGGGAAGTACCAGTGTTCGGGTTGGGTGCCCATCACGCCGAGGCGGCCGGTCATCGCCTCGTCGGCCTCGCGGGCGCAGGCCAGCGCGGCGCGCGCGTCGGGGCACACGAAGACGACGACGGGGCGGGTGCCCTGGGTCTGGTAGCGGCGGTGCGCGAGGCTCCAGCCGCACAGGCAGGCGTCATAGGCGAGGAACTTGTCGCGGTTGTAGGAGGGGCGGGCGGTGAGGTCGAGTTCGACGAGCACGTCGAAGGTGAGCTTGAGCGTCTCCACGCGCAGCTCGAGCGCCAGGTCGGGCTTGACCTCGCGGAACGTCTTGAGTTCGAGGTCGATGATCGCCTGCCCGTCAGGGACCGGGATCTCGTTGATGGTGATCGGGTGGCGGCGCTGGCCCGCGCCGACCTGGGGCACGGGGAAGCGGCCGGTGGCGTAGCGGGGGGTGCGCCAGTTGTCGGTGGCCAGCGGGCCGACGGTGTGGTGCAGTTCGATGCCCCAGCTGAGGGCGTGCAGGTCGTGCGCCAGGCGGGCGGCGCGGCGTTGCTCGATCAGCCGCCATTCGCGTTTGGGTGAGATCGCGGGCGCGGGCGTGCGGGTCTGGGCGACCTCGAGGCCGCGGCGGGTGAGCGAGTACAGCAGCGGCAGCTTGCCGTCGCGTTGGCTGTGCTCGCGGATGCCGATCGTGTGCTGTGCGATCAGGCCATGGCGGTAGAGCTTGGTCAGTCGGTTGATGACCGCGTTGCTGCTGCGGGTGGGGAAAATCGCGCGGGCGATGATCGACCGGGGTGCCATCCCGGCCCGGTCGAGCAGGGCTAGGACCGAGTAGTCCTCGTCGTAGAGGCGGGGCAGGCTTGCGGCGCCGTCGAGTTGCTCGGCGGGCCCGATCTCGTTGATGCGGTCGAGGAAGGCCAGCTCGCGCAGGCTGTCGGGTGCCGGACGGTCGCCACCCGGCGAGGGTGTGTCGGATACCCGGCGTCCGACGAGTCGCCGCACGGGGCTGTCGGCCAGCTTGGGTGCCTCTGGGGGCGCCTCGAAGTCGACGCGCACCTCGCGCTTGCTCGGCGCCGTCGCGGCCGGCCGTGCCGGCCCGCTCGGGCGCTCGTTCGTCTGGGGGCTCTCGCGATGCCCGGCGATCGCCGTGGGTCGCGCGCCGCCGCGACGGCTGTTCCCGTTCCCGCGCTGCGCGGGCACGTCCCGCCGGGCCGGGGCCTTGGGTCGCGCGTCGAGCGGGAGATCGCCGTTGCCGCTGCTCGGACCGGGCGTCAGCGCGGAGCGGTCCAGGGTGGAGTCCAGCTCCTCCGGGTACGGGGCGACGCGCGCGGCGAGGTCGGCGAGGTGGTGCTGGGCCCAGGCGTCGGTGTGGGGCGGGAACGCGTAGGTCTGGCCCATGAAGCTGGGGATCCGCGAGCCCATGGCGATCCACGAGGCCAGGCAGTGGAAGTTGGGGAAGTTCAGGGCCTGCTCGGGGGTGACGCGCAGCCGCGAGCGCGAGTCGGGGTCGTCGCGGATCATCGTGGCGTAGACGGCCATCGCGATCCGCGTGGCTTCCTCGGCGTCCTGCGCATCGCCCATCCGGAACAGGAAGCGGCTCTGCAGCAGGTTCAGGACGCCCTTGCGGATCTTCTCCTCGTGCTGGGAGCCTGAGCCGAGCTGGGCGAAGAACTGCAGGCCGAAGGCGGTCTCGAGGCCGGCACGGCGGTGTGTGGCGATCTGGTCGACGACGTTCTCGGCGCCGGCGACGTAGTGGGCCTCGTCGACCAGCAACGGCACGCGCGGGCGGTCGGTCTCGGGCAGATGGACCTGGCGCTGCATCTGGGTGTGCAGCATCCGCAGCAGGAAGTGCATGCACGCCTTGCTGTTGTCCTCGCCGATCGCCCCCATGTTCGCGTCGACGAGCAGCACGTCACGGGCTTCGATGACCTCGCGCAGCGCGATGTCGGTGGGGTGGTTGAAGAACCGCCGCAGCGGCGGCACCCCGGTGAGTCCCGCGACCTTGTTGCGCGGCGCGTCGAGGCGCTGGGCGACGGCGCTGCCGGCCATGCGCAGGTCGTCTGGCAGCTCGGTGCGGAAGAACTCGGCGGTCTGGTCGAGGTCCGGCTGGTCGGCGCACGCCTCGGCCACCGCGTTGCGGAAGTCGTCCTTCATCGGCAGGAGCAGCGAGTAGACGTCCTCGAACTTCGCGCGGCGCTGCTGGCGTTCGGCGAGCGCGATCGCCCCGATGACCGCGTGGTAGAGGTAGCGCCGCGAGGACTGAAAGATCTGGTTCTCGTTGATGTCCAGCAGCGCGGCGACGATGTTCTCGGCCACCGCGGCGGCCTGGATGGGCAGCGGTTCGGCGCCGCCCAGGCGCAGCGGGCTCATCCCGAATGCGGGATGCCCAAGGTCCAGGTACCAGATGCGCTTGGGGCAGTCCGGCGGCGTGAGGGCTAGGCACAGGCGGGCGAGCTCGCTCTTGGGGTCCACGACGACGATCGCGGCGTTGGGGTCGCGCAGGTCGTTGAGGTAGAACCGCAGCATGGCCGCGGTCTTGCCCGACCCCATGCTGCCGACCAGCAGCGCGCCGAACTTGCGGTCGTCTGGGTGGATGAGCACCTCGGCGTTCTCGGCCCGCAGCATGGGCAGCACGCGGTAGGGGAGCGGCGGGTGGGCGACGGTCATGTCAGCGCCTGCCCGAGCGGTGCGGGTGCCGGCGCCGCCGTGGTCGGGGCGGGGACGGTGGCGAACTCGGTGGCGCGCATGGCCTCTGGCGGGGCCGGGATGCGTGGCAGCGTCAGCCGGCGCACCGGGACGCCCTTCATGCGCGCCGAGGGCAGCGCGAGCAGGTGGGCCACCTCGGCGGCGGAGACCAGTGAGCGAACCGACGGCACCAACGGCCCGAGCGCCTTCGGGAACCGCCGCCGGTAGAGGTTCTGGCGTACATACATCCAGCGTCGGTGCAGCCGGTTCTCACCGCGGCGGGCCTGCACGGCGGCGGCCAGCGTCTTGCACGCTTGCGCGCTGTCGGCGGCCACCACGACCTCCAGCCAGAACAGGCTGCGGTTCTGGGTGCGCTGGGCGTTGCTCATCTCGGCGCGGTTGAGCGTCGAGAGCATGCCGCCCTCCGACAGCCCCCAGCGCTCCTGGCGCACCAGCTTGTTCTCGTGGCGCTTGTAGCGCTTGCGCGCCAGCTCCTCGAAGAACGACGGGGTGGGCGTGAGCTGGAAGCGCACCAGCGACGCGGCGCGCAGCCCGACCTGGGCGAGCGCGATCTGCTCCAGCGGCGGGGAGGCCAGCGCCTCGTCCGAGGCGACGAGCGGGTAGACGAAACTGCGTTCCTTGCGGAAGCGCATCACATAGCCGGGGACGCGCAGCGCGCCCGGTCGTGGCACAGGGGCCTCGGCGTGGCGGCGGCCGAGGCGCACGTCGGGGTAGGCGGCGCTGATCGCCGCGTCCAGCGCGCGTACCGACGATGGCTCGCAGCGCAGGTTGATCGACCACTCAGTCCCGTCCCGTCCCGAGCCGCAGATGAGCTCAAGCGCGACGTAGGGCTGGCCGTGGCGGACGCGATCGGCCGGGAACGCGTGGATGACGTTGGCGATCGACTCGACCATGTCCTCGAGGTCCTGCGGCTTGGCCTCGTCGTGGGTGGAGAGGTGCAGCTCGTACAGCGCGTACTTCCGGCGGCTGCGACGCCGCGTCCGCCGGACGATCAGCGCCACCAGCACGCCGCCGACGAGTAGCGCGCCGGCCGCTATCTCGATCGCCGCCAGCAGCACGAGCTTGAGCCCGCTGAGGCCCAGCGGGCCCTCGTCGTCCCGGGGCGTAGCCCGGGCGCGCGGGGTCGTGGTCACCTTCGGGGCAGGCCGATGCGGGCGCGCGGCGCGCCGGGAGCGGTGCCGCTTGGCGTGCCGATCCGGCTGCTGGGGGCTGGAGGCGGCGGGCGGCGTGAGCGGGGAGGCGGCACCGAGCGAGCGCACGGCCTTGGAGCCCAGCAGCACGCTGCCGCCCACGCCGCCGCCGATCACGAGCACGACGAGCAGGATCCTCAGCGGGCTCACAGCGTCACGAAGGTCTCGAGGGTGGCGGCGGCGGCGAGCAGCATCCCGCTCGCGGCGCCGACAGCGAGCAGCTGGCGGAGGGGCAGGATGCGGCGGCGGCCTTGTAGGTACAGCGCGAGCGCCAGCGCGAACGCCGCGAGCTCGACCGGGCCGTGCGGCAGCATCGCACGGGCCATGCGCGCCCCGTATGCGCCCAGGCTGGCGCCGACCATCAGCGCGTTGGCGGCCACCAGGCCGGCCAGCAGCGCCTCGCCGCCGCCGCGCAGCGTGCGTTGCGCGGCCCGCGGGC
>JBOGYU010000123.1:0-10660 GCA_050696935.1 Solirubrobacteraceae bacterium
GCCGCCGGCCGCCCAGCAGCCGCCCCGCGGCGGTCCGGCGAAGCGCGCCGTCCGACACCAGGGCAGATAAAGGGTCTGACCCTTTAGGTTCAGTCGGCGCGGTCCGCGACGCCCTGCACGCCGCTCTCGCGCGCGCAGTGCGCGCAGCAGAACATGCGGCCGCCGGCCTCGTGGCCGTGGCCGATGATCCGGCAGCCGCAGTGCTCGCAGGTGGGCGCGATTGCGTGGATCGCGCACTCGAAGGAGTCGAACACGTGGCTCGTGCCCTCCTTCTCGATCGTCATCGCGCGGTCGTAGTCGTTGCCGCAGACCTCGCACGTCGGCATCGGCGTCCTCTCAGCTCTCGGGAAATCGAATGCGGCTTACTCGCACTCGCAAGCTCGTGCGAGCGACCGAACGTGCGGCTTACTCGCACTCGCAAGCTCGTGCGAGCGACCGGACGTGCGGCTTACTCGCACTCGCAAGCTCGTGCGAGCGCCTTGATTACGACTACCCGCCGAATCGCGATCGAAGCGCCTGGACGTTGGCGACGTACTGCTTCGTGTCGTCGAACATGCCCCGCGAGCGCACGGAGGAGAGGCCCTGGTAGTAGCCCGCGATCGCCGCGCTCTCGTCGCCGCCCGCTTCGTTGAGCAGCCGCTGCAGGTACATCACGCCCGTGTGCACGTTGTCCTGCGCCGAGCTCGGGTCGAGCTGCTCCCCGCCCGCGAGGTTCTGCTGCACGTAGTCCCACGTCCCCGGCATGATCTGCATGACCCCGCGCGCGTTGGCGGCGGAGACCATCCCGTTGTTGAAGCCGCTCTCCTGCCACGCGATCGCGGCGGCCAGCGAGGGGGAGACCCCGTGGGCGGCGGCGACGTTCTGGACGTCGGCGGCCGTCACGGTGGTGGGGCTCGGCGCCGGATCCGCCTCCGGGACCACGACCTGCTCCGGCGCGGGCTCGTCGGCCTGCGCGGGCGCCGGGGCGCCGCTCGGCAGCTTGATGACCGTGCCCTCGACCAGGACGCCGGCAGGGTCGAGCCCGTTCATCGCGGCCATCGCGTCGACCGTCGTCCCCGCCTGCGCGGCGAGGGCCGACAGCGTGTCGCCCGCCCGCACCGTGTACCCGCCCTGCGGGGCAGGCGCGGCGGGCTCCGCCGGCGCGGCGGCGGCCTGCGGGTCGGCGGCGACCAGGCCGGCATTCTGCAGCGCGGCGTAGCCCTCGACGGTGGTCGGGACCTGGATCGTCGAGCCGAGCACGACCTGCGCGTCCTCGGACAGGCCGTTGTAGGCCGCGACGGTCCGGGTCGTGAGGTTGTTCGCCGCGGCGATCGACCACAGCGTCTCGCCCGGCTGCACGACGTGCGGGATGGCCGCGGCGGCAGGAGTCGCCACGAGCAGGCAGAAAGTCAGCGTGAGAACAGTCAGTCGCATGCGGCCATCCTCACCCGCTCGCGTCGCTCCCGTAACCGGTGCGCGCGGGATTACGAAGCCCTGCAAGCGCCGGTTCATGCCATCCTCCCGGCCCGGTGGACCCCGCCGACCACGATCCGCCGCGCCCCGCGGACCTCAAGCTGTGGGCCCAGAAGTGGCGCTGGTACGAGCGCGCGTCGCTGCCGTGGAACCGCGCGCGGATCCACTACGAGTTCGCCCGCCGCCGCTCGTTCTGCCGCTGGCCGGTGCACGGCAACGTGCTCGAGATGCTGCGCGAGGGCCGGCTCGAGCTGGGCGAGCACGTGCTGCTCGAGCCCGGCGTATGGCTCACCGCCCAGGCGCCGGCGCGGATCCGGATCGGCGGCGGCTCGTTCCTGAATCTCGGCGTGCAGGTCGCCGCGGTCGCGCTCGTGGAGATCGGCGCGCACTGCATGCTGGCCAACGGCTGCTTCGTGACCGACGCCAACCACCGCTTCGACGACCCGGAGAGGCCCGTGCCGTGGCAGGGCTTCACGACCAAGGGCCCCACCCGGATCGGCGACAACGTGTGGTTTGGCGCGAACGTCGTCGTCACCAGCGGCGTGACGATCGGCGAGCGCAGCGTGATCGGCGCCAACTCGGTGGTCACGGCTGACGTGCCGCCCTACTCGATCGCCGCCGGCGTGCCGGCGCGGGTCATCCGCGCCGTCGATTACCGGCGATAACGACTTCTTCACCGAATGCCCCGGCCCGGGCGCCACAGTCCGGGGCGTGAACACGGTGAACGGCGGCGAGGAGATCATCCAGGCCGGCGAGCTGCTGATCCGCCCCGGCCAGTACACGGTCAGCGCTCGCGGGCAGGTGGTCGTGCTGTCGGTGCGCGAGTTCCAGCTCGTGGTCGTGCTGGCGCGCGTCCCCGGGCGGATCGTCACGCGCGAGCAGCTCTACGCGGACGTATGGGGCGGCGAGATGGACAAGAGCGACCGCTCGGTCGACGTCTACGTCCACAAGCTGCGGACGAAGCTCGCGCGCGCGCTACCGGAGTGGCGGTTCATCCACACCCACCACGGCTTCGGCTACCGCTGGCATCCCGAGCGGTCACAAGTTCTTAGCAACTCGGCCACGACGCCGTAACAACATCCGGGCGCGACGCTGCGATGTTGCCCTCCGGACGCAACCGAACGAGGAAGGGAATCGATGAGCAACAACCGACTCCTGCTCACGCTGGCCGCCGTGTGCGTGCTGGCGTTCGGCGTCGCCGCCTGCGGCGGCGAGGAGGGAGAGACTTCGGGCTCGAACACCGCGGAGGAGACGTCCGCGTCGACTGAGGGCGGCGAGCTCTCAGGCACGATCCGGATCGACGGGTCGAGCACCGTGGCGCCGCTGAGCGAGGCGGCCGCCGAGATGTTCCAGGCCGAGAACCCCGGCGTGCGGGTGACCGTCGGCACCTCGGGGACCGGCGGCGGCTTCGAGAAGTTCTGCGCGGGCGAGACCGACATCTCCGACGCGTCGCGCGCGATCGAGGACGACGAGGTCGAGGCGTGCGGGTCCAACGACGTGGCCTTCGAGGAGGTGCAGGTCGCCAACGACGGCCTGGCCGTGGTGGTCAACCCCGAGAACGACTGGGCGACGTGCCTGACCGTCGATCAGCTCAAGAAGATCTGGGACCGCGGCTCTGACGTGAGCAACTGGAACCAGGTCGATCCGAGCTTCCCGGACGAGGAGATGCCCCTCTTCGGCGCCGGGACCGACTCGGGCACCTTCGACTACTTCACCGACGCGGTCAACGGCGAGGAGGGCCGCAGCCGGTCCGACTACCAGGCGACCGAGGACGACAACGTCACCGTCCAGGGCGTCTCCGGGTCCCCCGGCGGCATCGGCTACTTCGGCCTCTCGTACGTGAACGAGAACGAGGGCAAGATCAAGGCGGTCGAGGTCGACGGCGGGGACGGCTGCGTCGCGCCGAGCACCGAGACCGTGCAGAGCGGCGAGTACCAGCCGCTGGGGCGGCCGCTGTTCATCTACCCGTCCGACAAGGCGCTGGAGCGGCCGGAGGGCAAGGCGTTCGTCGAGTTCTACATCGAGAACCAGCAGGCGATCACCGAGCAGGCGCTGTTCGTCCCGATGACCGAAGAGCAGGTGACGGCCTCGCAGGAGAAGGTCGCCAGCCTTGCCGGCGGCACGTGAGCCGCTGACCGGGTCGACGATGCAGGCCACCGAAGCGAGCGCGCTGTCCCAGCCGGCCCTCAGGCCGCTGGGGCGCGCGCGTCCGCGCTGGGGGGAGCGGGCCATCCAGGGCCTGCTCTTCCTGTGCGCGGCGATCTCGGTCGTCACGACGGTGTGCATCGTCCTGGCGCTGCTGGAGCCGACGATCCAGTTCTTCGGCGAGGTTCCGATCGGGGACTTCCTGTTCGGCACCGAGTGGGCGCCGCTGTTCAGCCCGCCGAGCTTCGGCGTGGCGCCGCTGATCACCGCGACGCTGACCACGACCGTGTGCGCGCTCGCCGTGGCCATCCCGGCGGGCCTCGGAGCCGCGATCTACCTGTCGGAGTACGCCCACCCGCGCGTGCGCAAGGTCCTCAAGCCCGTCCTGGAGGTGCTGGCCGGCATCCCGACGGTCGTGTACGGCTTCTTCGCCCTGACGTTCCTGACGCCGATCCTGCAGGACGTCTGGCCCGGGTTCCTCGGCGATCCGCCGCAGGTCTTCAACATGCTGGCGGCGGGCCTGGTGATGGGGATCATGATCCTGCCGACCGTCGCCTCGCTGTCGGAGGACGCCCTGACGGCGGTGCCGCAGGCCCTGCGCGAGGGAGCCTTCGGCATCGGCGCCAGCAAGCTCCAGGTGTCCACGCGCATCGTGGTCCCCGCCGCGCTGTCGGGCATCGTGGCCTCCTTCGTGCTCGGCATCTCGCGCGCGGTCGGCGAGACGATGATCGTCGTGATCGCGGCGGGCGGGACGCCGAACCTGTCGTTCCTGCCCACGGAGCCGGGGCAGACGATGACCGCGTTCATCGCGGCGGCGGGAATCGGCGACCAGCCGACGGGATCGATCGGCTACATGACGCTGTTCGCCGTCGGGTCCACGCTGTTCGTCGCGACGCTGCTGATGAACGTCCTGTCGATCCGGCTCGTGCGCAAGTACCGGGAGGTGTACGAGTGAGCGCCGTCGACGCCCCGATCGGCCGCACGCCCCAGGGCGAGCGGGTCAAGGGGACGCTCTTCCGGCTCGCGCTGCTGTCGTGCCTGGCCCTCGGCCTGATCACGCTGGTCGCGCTGATCGCGGACGTGGTGATCGAGGGAGCGTCGCGGCTGAACGGCGACCTGCTGAGCAACTTCCCGTCCGGCGTCCCGGAGAACGCGGGCGCGCAGTCGGCGATCTTCGGGACCATCTGGGTGATCGGGCTGACCGGCCTGATCTGCATCCCGATCGGCGTGGGCGCGGCGATCTACCTCGAGGAGTACGCCGACCGGGCGAAGTGGTGGAACCGGGCGATCGAGCTGAACATCCAGAACCTCGCCGCGGTGCCGTCGATCGTCTACGGCATCCTCGGGCTGGCGTTCCTGGTCCGGGGCGCCTTCGGCCTCGGCCAGGTCGTCCTCGCCGGTGCGCTGACGCTCGCCCTGCTCGTGCTGCCCGTCGTGATCATCGCCTCGCGCGAGGCGATTCGCGCGGTGCCGGACACGATCCGCCAGGGATCGATGGCGCTCGGCGCCACCAAGTGGCAGACGATCCGCCGCCAGGTGCTCCCTGGTGCGATCCCGGGCATAGCCACGGGATCGATCCTGGCGCTGTCGCGTGCGATCGGCGAGGCCGCACCGCTCGTCCTGCTGGGCGCGCTGACGTTCATCACCTTCAACCCGGAGGGGCTGAACAGCGCGTTCACGGTGCTGCCCATCCAGATCTTCAACTGGATCTCGCGACCCCAGGACGAGTTCCGGGCGCTGGCCGCCGCGGCGATCGTGGTGCTGCTGGTGATCCTGCTGACGATGAACGCCGCGGCCATCGTGCTGCGCAATCGCTACCAGAGAAAGTGGTGAGACCCCTTCGTGTCCAACCCGACAGCCGACGCTGACCGAGCCGTGGAGCCCGACACCGACCGCCGCCCCGGCGTGCACGTGGCCTCGGAGGCCCGCCGCTCAGAGCAGCCTGGCGCGGCGCCCTCGCTGGACCCGGACCGCCCCGCGGTGTTCGACCTGCGCGGCGTCGCCGTCTACTACGACGACGTCCCCGCCGTGCGCGACATGTCCTTCAAGGTCTACCAGCGCGAGATCACGGCGCTGATCGGCCCGTCGGGCTGCGGCAAGTCGACGCTCATCCGGTGCCTGAACCGCATGAACGACCTGATCCCGAGTGCCCGCGTGGAGGGCGAGGTCGTCTACCACGGCCAGAACATCTACGACCGCGACATCGACCCGGTCGAGGTCCGCAAGCGGATCGGGATGGTGTTCCAGAAGCCCAACCCGTTCCCCAAGTCGATCTACGACAACGTCGCGTTCGGCCCGCGGGTGGTCGGGATGAAGGGCGACATGGACGAGATCGTCGAGAGCGCGCTGCGGCGCGCCGCGCTGTGGGACGAGGTCAAGGACCGCCTGAAGATGAACGCCTTCGGGATGTCCGGCGGCCAGCAGCAGCGCCTGTGCATCGCGCGGGCGCTGGCGACCGACCCGGACGTGATCCTCATGGACGAGCCGTGCTCGGCGCTGGACCCGATCTCGACCGCCAAGATCGAGGATCTGATGCTCGAGCTCGAGAAGACCTACGCGATCGTGATCGTCACCCACAACATGCAACAGGCGGCGCGGGTGTCGGACATGACGGCGTTCTTCACGGTCGACCTCGACGCCGACGACCACCGCACGGGCCGGATCGTCGAGTACGCCCCCACCGAGAAGATCTTCACGAACCCCGAGGACAAGCGCACGGAGGACTACGTGACCGGCAGGGTCGGCTGAGGCCATGGCCGACTCGGTCCGGCTGCACTTCCAGGAGGAGCTGCGGGGGCTCGAGCACCAGGGGCTGGGGGCGCTCGACCTCGTGGTGACGACGCTGGACCGCACGCTGGAGGCGCTCGAGCGGCAGGACATCGAGCTGGCCGCGATCGTGGTCAACGACGACGACCGGATCGACGGGCGCTACCTGGAGGTCCACCAGGGGATCCTCTCCCTGCTGGCCCTGCAGGCGCCGGTGGCGAGCGACCTGCGGACGGTCGCGGCGCTGCTGCACGTGATCAAGCACGCGGAGCGGATGGGCGACCAGTGCGTGAACATCGCCAAGCTGCTGCCGCTCGTGGGCAACGAGCCGCCGTCCGACGACGAGCTGCTCCAGAAGCTGCTCCGGATGGGCCGGCTGGCCCGCTCCGAGGTCGCGCAGGCCAAGCAGGCGTTCCTGCTGCGCAACGTCGGCCTGGCCGAGGACCTCGTGCGCCAGGACGAGGACATCAACTGCCTCAATCGCGAGGTGTTCCGGCGCGCCGTCGAGATCGGGACCGACGAGGACCGCCGCGAGTGGGCCATGACGATGCTGCTCATCGCCCGCGCGCTCGAGCGGATCGGCGACAACGCCGTGGACATCGGCGAGCAGGTCGCCTTCGTGGTCACCGGCCTGTTCCGCGAGTTCTCGGACGCCTCGCACCCGCGCTAGGCAGCTAGGCGGGCGGTGCGTACGGGCTGGCGGTGACCGGCGCCTCGCGGCTGCGCTGCCACCGCCGCGCGGCGAGCAGGGCCACGGCCGCCGTGAGGACCGTGAGCAGGAGGCCGCCGGCGGGCAGGCGCGTGATCCCGTAGCACAGCGCGCCGACCGAGCTCGCGGCCGGGATCGTGATCACCCACGCGACCAGGATCCTGCCGGCGATCCCCCACCGCACGGCGGACACGCGCCGCGAGGCCCCCGCTCCCATGATCGCCCCGCTGATCGTGTGCGTCGTCGAGACCGGGAAGCCGACATTGCCGGTGAACAGCAGCACGGAGCCCGCCGCGGTCTCCGCGGCGAAGCCCTGCGGGGGCTCGAGCTTGACGACCCGCGTCCCGAGCGTCCGGATGATCCGCCAGCCGCCCACGTAGGTGCCGAGCGCCATCGCCGTGGCCGCGGAGATCACGACCCACAGCGGGACCTCGAACTCGTCCGGGTCGATCGTGCCGTGGGCGATCAGCGCGAGCGCGATCAGCCCCATGGTCTTCTGTGCGTCGTTGGTGCCGTGCGTGAAGGCCATGAAGCCGGCCGAGCCGACCTGGAGCATGCGGAAGACGCGGTTGACCCGGTACTGGCTGAACGAGCGGATGATCCACGCCAGCCCGATGCCGATCGTCCCGGCGACCAGGAAGCCGATCAGGGGCGCCGCCGCCGAGGGCACAAGGACCTTCTCCACGAGCCCGTTCCACTTGATGCCCCCGAATGCGGTCGCCGCGGCGACGGCTCCCACCATACCGCCGATCAGCGCGTGCGAGGAGCTGGTGGGGAGCCCGAGCCACCACGTCGTGATGTTCCACGCGATCGAGCCGATCAGCCCCGAGGCGAGGATGGTCAGCGTGACGTCGACCGACTCCACGATGCCGGTCGCGACGCTGGCGGCCACCTCGAGCGACACGAAGGCGCCGGCGAAGTTGAGGACGCCGGCCATCGCGACAGCCGGACGCGGCCGCAGCGCCCGGGTGGACACCGAGGTCGCGATCGCGTTCGCGGCGTCGTGGAAGCCGTTCGTGAAGTCGAAGACCAGCGCGAGGGCGACGACGACGACGAGGAGGATCAGCCCGGTGTCCATGGCCGGCCGGCGGAGCTAGGCGTGCTTGACGACGATGCCTTCGAGGATGTTCGCCGCGGTCTCGCAGCTGTCGATCGCTTGCTCCAGCCGCTCGAACAGGTCCTTCCAGCGGATGATCAGCGTCGGATCGATCCCGCCCACGAAGAGGGAGGCGACCGCCTCGCGCACCACGCGGTCGCCGTCGTTCTCCAGCCGGTTGATCTCCACGAAGAAGTGGTTGAGATCGCGCATCCCCTTCAGGCGCGTGAGCGCCTCGTCCACGTTCCGGCACGCCTCGCGCAGGATGCCCGCGAGCGCCTGCGCCTGTTCCATCGGCGCCTCGACCTGATAGAGGCCCAGGTAGTCGGCCACCTCCTCGGCGTAGTCGACGATGTCGTCGAGCGCCGCGGCGAGGCCGTAGATGTCCTCGCGGTCCAGCGGCGTGACCGAGGTCGCGTTGAGGCGATGGATGATGTCGTGCGTGATCCGGTCGCCGTTCTGCTCGCAAATCAGGATCTCGCGCCGCAGGCCCTCCTCGTCGGGCCAGCGCGCCAGCAGGTCGTCCAGCAGCTCGCCCACCCGGCGGATGTTGCTGCCGGCCTCGCTGAAGAGCTCGAAGAACTCGCGGTCCTTGGGTACGAGGCTGAAGCGTGGCATTGGCGAACGGGGACGGCGGCAGGGACCGTAGCAGCCGCTCCCCCCGTACCCGGATCGACCGCATCGGTCACGCCGCGGACGCGTACGCTTCGGCGGTGCCGTCCCTTGGGCTCGTGCGGACTCCTCGCAGGATCGCCGGGCTGCTGTCGGCCGCGGCGGCGGGCGCCGCCACGGCCGCCGCGGAGCTGTCGGCGGTGGGGCGCGGGCTCGACCGTCACGAGGCCGTCGCCGAGGCGGTGCGCGATGTCCGCCGCCTCGTGCACGAGACTTCGCTGGAGACCGGCGAGATGCTCGGGGGAGGCCTCGACCGGTCCGACGTGCTCGCCATCGTGCTGTCGATCAAGGACGTGGCCGACAGGATCGAGGAGGCGGCGGCGGCCCTGCGGCACACCGAACCCCGCACGACGCCGTGGACGGCCCTGACCGGCGTGACAAGGGACTCGGCGCGCGCGCTCGCCGCCGCGATCTCCCGTCTGGACGGCCCCAGCCGGGACCGCGACGCGAGCCTCGAGCGCATCGAGGTCCTGTATGCCGAGGGCCGCCGGCTGATCCGGGGCGACCGAGCCCGTATGCTCGGCCCGGGCGCGGACCCACTCGCGGCCGTGCGGGCGGAGGAGACGGCGCGACGCCTGGAGCGCGCGCTGCGAGCCGCCGTGCGGTCCGGGCGGACCGCACGGCGGGTCGCCGTCAAGCACGCGTGAGCCTTCTAAACCGCCGTGCGGTGCGGCGGCAGCTGCTCCTTGAGCCGTTCGAGCTCCTCGGGGGCGATTCCGTAGTCGTGCTCCGGGGCCGGGAAGGCGCGCGTGCGGACCTCGTCCGCGTACGCCTGGACCCCCCGCAGCATCTCGGCGCGGACGTCCGCGTATCGCTTGACGAACTTGGGCTTATAGCCGTCGTGGATCGCCAGCAGGTCGTGCAGGACGAGCACCTGCCCGTCGGTGCTGGCGCCCGCCCCGATCCCGATCACCGGGATCTCCATCTGGTCCATGATCGCGTCGGTGACCTGGGCCGGGATGGCCTCGAAGACGATCGAGAAGCAGCCGGCCTCCTGGAGCGCGAGCGCGTCCTCGAGCACCTGGCGGGCGCGCGCGGCGGTGCGGCCCTGGGCGCGGTAGCCGCCCAGCGCGGTCGCGGTCTGCGGGGTGAGGCCGACGTGGCCCATCACCGGCACGCCGGCGCGTACGATGGCGCGGGCGCGCTCGGCCATCGCGCCGCCGCCCTCGAGCTTGACGGCCTCGCAGCCCGCCTCCTTCACGAAGCGGTGGGCCGTCGCGATCGCCTGAGCGTCGGACGCCTCATAGGAGCCGAACGGGAGGTCGCCGACCAGCAGCGGCGTCTTGAGGCCGCGGCGGACGGCGGCGCCGAGCATCAGCAGCTCCTCCACCGTGACCGGCACGGTGTCCTCGTAGCCGAGCACGTTGTTGGCTGCCGAGTCGCCGACCAGCACGACGTCGACGCCCGCCTCCTCGACCACCAGCGCGCTCGGGTGATCGTAGGCGGTGACCATGACGATCGGCTCGCCCAGGGCGCGCATCTCGGCGAGCTTGGTGAGCGTGACCGGCTTGCGTTCGTGGCGGGGGGGTGACGACATCAGTGGTCCTCCTGGGTGGTCGGCGCCCCCTCGGAGGTCGCCGCCGGTTGGATGATGGTGTTGTCGATCAGGCGGGTGGCGCCGATGCGCGCCGCCACGGCGACCAGTACCCGGCCGTCGACGGTCCGCACCGGCTCGAACGAGTCGGGGTCCACGAGCGCGAGGTACTCGGGCGTGACGCCGTCCATCGCGGCGCGCGCGGCGGCTTCTATCTCCGGGACGCTGCGCTCGCCGGCGGCGGCGGCCGCCTCCGCCGTGGCGAGGGCGCGGGAGAGGGCGAGCG
>JBOGYU010000124.1:0-10659 GCA_050696935.1 Solirubrobacteraceae bacterium
GTCGCGGCCCTGGACCAGCGCGCGCGCCTTGGCGGCGCGCAGCAGCATCAGGCCCGCTCGGGGGGAGGCGCCGAGCTCCACGCGGCCGTCGGCCCGGGTGTGCCGGGTCAGCGCGACGATGTAGTCGCGCAGCGCGCGCGAGGCGTGCACGCGGTGCGCGGCGTCGACGGCCTCGACCATCTCCGCGCGGTCGGCGACGGCCACGAGGTCGAGCACCCGGTCGCCGGCCTCGTGGCCGGCGAGCATGCTCGCCTCCTCGTCGGCGCTGGGGTAGCCGAGCGAGACGCGCACCATGAAGCGGTCCACCTGCGCCTCCGGCAGCGGGTAGGTGCCCTCGTACTCGACCGGGTTCTGGGTCGCGAACACGAGGAACGGCCGTGCGAGCTCGTGCGACGTGGCGTCGACCGTGACCTGGCGCTCCTGCATGCACTCGAGCAGGCCGGACTGGGTCTTCGGCGAGGCGCGATTGATCTCGTCGACGATCACGACGTTGGCGAAGATCGGGCCCGGGCGGAACTCGAAGCGCTGCTCGCGCTGGTTGTAGACGTTGGTGCCCACGATGTCGGCCGGAAGCAGGTCGGCCGTGCACTGCACGCGCGCGAACTGGCAGTCGATCGACCGCGCGAGCGCGCGCGCGAGGGCCGTCTTGCCCACGCCGGGATAGTCCTCCACGAGGATGTGCCCCTCGGCCAGCAGGGAGACGATCACGTGCTCGAGGATCTCGGGCCGGACCTTCACCGCCTTGTGGATGTTGCCCTCGATGCGGCGAGCGACGTTGACCGCCGCCTCCACCTCGTGCGGGGCGACGGTCTCGGCCTCGGGGCTGGGCTCCAGGGGTTCCATTCAGCGGGGCACCTTGATCTCGGGAGATGAACGACGGCTCAAGACCGCGTCCAGGATGGCAGCCGCGATCTCCGCCTTGGAGGCGCGGGGGACGTGCCGGTCGGAGTCCGCCATCACGACCGTCACCTCGTTCTCGTGGGCGTCGAAGCCGATGCCGGGCGCGCCGACGTCGTTGACCACGACGGCGTCCAGGTCCTTGCGCGCCAGCTTCTCGTGCGCGTGCTCGACCGCCTGGTCGCCGTGCTCGGCCGCGAAGCCCACGAGGACCTGGCCGGGGTGGCGGCGGGCGGCGAGCGTGGAGAGCACGTCAGTGGTACGCACGAGACGCAGCGGGAGTTCCTCGCCGGCGCGATCCTTCTTGAGCTTGCCCGCGTGCGGCTCGGCGGGGCGGTAGTCGGCGACGGCCGCGGCCATCAGCAGCACGTCGGTCTCGCCGAACCGCTCCTCGCAGGCCTCCGCCAGCTCGGCGGCGGTCTGGACGTCGACGTACTCGATCCCGGGCCGGCGGTCGAGCGTCACGTTCGCGGCGACGACGGTCACCTGCGCGCCGCGCCGCGCGGCCTCCTCGGCGAGCGCGAACCCCATGCGCCCGGAGGAGCGGTTGCCGACGTAGCGGACGGCGTCGATCGGCTCGCGGGTGCCGCCGGCGGTGACGAGGACCTTCAAACCATCGAGATCGGGCCGGGTGATCGCGGCCTCGAAGGCGGCGAGCAGCTCGGGCGGCTCGGGCAGGCGGCCGGTGCCCCACTCGCCGTGGGAGGCGAGCGAGCCGGTGGCGGGCTCGAGGATGCGGGCCCCGCGCTCGCGCAGGCGCGCGAGGTTGGCCTGGGTGGCGGGGTGCTCGTACATCGCCCCGTTCATGGCGGGGGCGAGGATCAGCGGTCGCCGGCAGGCCAGCGCGGCGGCGGTGAGCAGGTTGTCGGCGAGGCCGTTCGCGAGCTTGGCGAGCGTGTTGGCCGAGGCCGGCGCGACCAGGAACGCATCGGCGCGGTCGACCAGCTCGAGGTGCGAGAGCGGCGCGCGGGCGGGAGCCGGATCACCGGGGAAGGCGCCGCGTAGGGGGTCGGGCTCGAACTCGCTCGTGAGCACCGGTGCGCCGGTTATGCCCGCGAACGAGGCGGCGCCCACGAAGCGGGTGGACGCCTCGGTCTGGATCACGCGCACGGCGTGTCCGGCCTTGATCGCCAGGCGCGTCAGCTCGAGCGCCTTGTAGGCGGCGATGCCGCCGCTGACGCCGAGCAGGAGGCGCGCCATGGCGTGGTGTCCCGCCGGCTAGGAGCGGTAGCGGTACTTGACCTTGCCGCCCGCGACCTCCTCGAGGGCGATGGTCAGGTAGTTCTTGGAGCCCGTGTCCACCATCGGCGGCGGGAACTCCTCGAACGTGCCCTCGCCGAGGTTGTGGTAGTACGAGTTGATCTGGCGCGCGCGCTTGGCGGCCACGATCACGCTCGCATACGGCGAGTCCACGTTGTCCAGCAGTCGGTCGACGCGGGGTGAGATCAAGAGGGTTCCTCCGTCGGGGGCGTGGCATCAGATCCTAGCGCCGCCCGGACCACCTCCTCCAAAGCTGCGACCGCGTCCTCGAGCCGGTCGTTGACCACCACGTGGCCGAACTCGCCCTGCGCGCTCAGCTCCTGCGCGGCGGTGGAGAGGCGCTGCTCCATGTCCTCCGTGGTGTCGGTGCCGCGGCCGATCAGGCGGGTGCGCAGCGCCTCCTCCGACGGCGGGGCGATGAAGATGCGCACCGCCTCGGGCATCGTGCGCTTGACCTGGCGCGCGCCCTGGACTTCGATCTCCAGCACCACGGACGCGTCGCGCGCCAGCCGCTGCTCGAGCTCGGAGCGCAGGGTGCCGTAGCGCCGGCCGGAGTAGTCGGCGTGCTCGACGAACGCGCCCGCGTCGACCAGGCGCTGGAACTCCTCGTCGGACAGGAAGTGGTAGTCGACGCCGTGGGTCTCGCCGAGCCGCGGCCGGCGGGTGGTGGCCGAGACGGCCAGCTCCAGCTCGGGCACGCGCTCGAGCAGCGTGCGGATGAGCGTCCCCTTGCCGACCCCGGACGGGCCGGTGATGACGAAGACGCGGGACACCGGCCCCGGCTATCGCCGGAGCATCGACACCAGCTCGGTGCGCTGGCGCTGCGACAGGCCGCCGATGGTCTTCGACGGCGAGATCCGGCACTGCTGGAGCACCTTGTTGACCTTCACGCGGCCGTATTTGGGGACGGCCAGCAGCATGTCGAACACCTTGGCCGTCTCGACGAACTCCGGCGGCTCCAGGAGCAGGTCGTGGATGCTCTGCCGGCCGCCCTTGAGATCCCGCTTGAGCTGCGCGCGCCGCGTGCGGATGTCGTTCGCCCGCTGGAGAGCCTCCATGCGCTGGGCGCGGGAGCGTTCGGGGGCGGCGACGATGGGCTTGACGGGCGTCTTGGTCGCGGGCGGCATGGGCGGCGAGTCTACATCCGTTCGAGCCTCGGACAACCCGGTGGGCACGAATTCGCCTCGACCTCAAGTTGAGGTGAACCCGCATGCAGGGGAGTTGACGGTAATCTCGACCTTTGCAGGGCTTTTCGGTCGGGAATGTGCTATGCGCGCGACCCCGCCACCGCACGTGCCGCGTTTGCAGGGGATCCTTCCAGCTCGGCCGCGACACGGGCTCCCGCGAGCGGGTCCCGGAAGCTCTCCGTGCCGACCGCGACGAGGTCGGCGCCGGCGTCGATCAGGTCCTGTGCGTGACGGCCGTCCTGGACCCCCCCCATGCCCACGATGGGGAGCGTCGTTCGCGCGCGGACATCGCTGACCTGGCTCAGCGCGATGGCGCGGATGGCCGGGCCCGAGACGCCTCCGGTGATCGCGCCGAGCCACGGCTCGCCGTCGTGCATCGCGGTGCCGCGGAGGGTGTTCATGAGCGAGACCGCATCGGCGCCGTGCTGTTCGGCGGCGGCGGCGACGTCGGCGGGGCTCGTGCAGTTCGGCGTCAGCTTCACGATCAGCGGCTTGTCCGTGTGCGGACGCACGGCGTCGAGCAGGGCGGCGAGCTCGTTCGGGTCCGCACCCATCGTGAGGCCCGTGTGCACGTTGGGGCATGAGACGTTGAGCTCGAGGGCGGCGACCTCGTCTCGTTCTGCGAAGGCCTGGACGAGTCGCGCGACTTCGCCGGGCGTCGAGCCCATGACGTTGACGATCAGGGGGACGGGCAGCTCGGCGAGGCGTGGGAGGTCCTCTTCGAGGTAGCCGTGGAGGCCCTTGTTGGGGAGCCCGATCGAGTTGATCATGCCGGCCGGGAGCTCGTACAGGCGGGGCGGCGGGTTGCCCTGGCGGGGCTCGAGCGTGACCGTCTTCGAGACGAAGGCGGCGAAGGGGAACTGCTCGAGCAGGGCGTCGCCGAAGGCGCGGCGGGCGGCGATGGCGTCGAACGTGCCGGAGCCGTTCAGCACGCGGTGGGCGAGCGGGATGCCGCAGAAGTCGATCACGCGACGACCTCGTCCAGCTCGTGTGCCTCCAGCACAGGACCGTCCACGCAGAGGCGGACGTAGCCCAACCTCGTCGGGACCACGCACCCGAAGCAGGCGCCGTAGCCGCAGGCCATGCCGGACTCCATCGCGAGCTGGGCCGGCACGTCGAGGTCGACGACGATCCTTCGCACCGCTTCGAGCATCGCCGGCGGCCCGCATGCGTAGACCTCCGCGCGGGGGTCGCATCCAACTTCGGCATTGAGGAGGGTGGTCACGAGGCCGTCGTGACCCGTGGAGCCGTCGTCGGTCGCGATCCGGGCGTTCGGGATCAGCGCCGCTCCCTCGGCGTGGTGGGCGTCTCGGAAGCCGAGCAGGGTCAGCGCCTGGGCGCCGAGGGTGTCGGCGAGGATGGCGAGCGGGGCGATGCCGACGCCGCCGCCGACGAGGATGGGGCGGCGGCCCTGGCGGGGGCGCTCGAACCCGTTGCCCAGCGGGCCGAGCAGGTGGAGCCCGTCGCCGGGCTGCAGCTCGGCGAGGCGGTTGGTCCCGGGGCCGACGTCCTCGAGCAGGAACTGCCGCTCGTCGCCCCGGCTGCGCAGGACCGAGAACGCGCGCGGCAGGAACGGCCGCTCGTCGGCGCCGCCGCCCCAGCGCTCGGCGGCGGTGAGCATGTAGAACTGGCCGGGGTCGGGTTGTGGACCGGTTGGATCGTGGGCGGTGATGACGACGTAGGCGCCGTGCTGCTCCCGGCGAACGACGCTTGTAAGGCGGCGACCGAGGGGGGCCAGCGTCCGCCGATTCCTTGAACCGTCCTGTCCTGGGGGGACAGTGTCCCCTCTAGGCAGGACAGTGCGGCCGGAACTCACCTCCCCGCCTCCCTAAATGCGAAGTTCGGGCCCTGGTGCAGGTCCTGCAAAGACACCACGGCCGGCGAGCCCACGCGGCCGGCCGCGATTGCGCGCGAGGCCGCCATCCCTCCCGCGATGGTGGTGATGCACGGGATGCCTCGCGCGACGGCCGCGCGGCGGATCTCGTAGCCGTCCGAGCGGGCGGCGGTGCCGGTGGGGGTGTTGATGACGAGGTCGACGTCGCCGTTGTCGATCCAGTCGACCACGTGCGGGGACCCCTCCCCCAGCTTGTTCAGGCGCTCGACCGGGATCCCCATGCGGGAGATCGCCGCGGCGGTGCCGCGGGTGGCGACGATCCGGAAGCCGAGGTCGTGCAGCTGGGCGGCGATGCCCATGACCGCGGACTTGTCGGTGTCGGTGACCGTGAGGAAGACGGTGCCGGTCGCGGGCAGCCCGGCGCCGGCCGCGGCCTGGGCCTTGGCGAACGCGGCCGGGAAGTCGGCCGCGACGCCCATCACCTCGCCGGTCGAGCGCATCTCGGGGCCGAGCAGCGCGTCGGCGCCCGCGAAGCGGTCGAACGGGAGCACCGCCTCCTTGACCGAGATGTGGTCGCCGCACGGATCGTCCGGGAGGTCCAGCGCGGCGAGCCGCTCCCCGAGCATCACCCGGCAGGCGAGCTTGGCCAGCGGCAGCCCCGTCGCCTTGGACACGAACGGGACCGTGCGGGAGGCGCGCGGGTTGGCCTCGATCACGTACAGGTCGTCGCCGAGCACGCCGTACTGGACGTTGATCAGGCCGACGGTGCCGAGCGCCAACGCGATCGCCCGCGTCGCCTCCCGGATCTCGCCCAGCATCTCCGACCCGAGCGAGTGCGGCGGCAGCACGCACGCCGAGTCGCCCGAGTGGATACCGGCCTCCTCCACGTGCTGCATCACGCCGCCGATCCAGACGTCCTCGCCGTCGCAGATCGCGTCCACGTCGACCTCGATCGCGTTCTCGAGGAAGCGGTCGAGGAAGATCTCACGACCGTTGGCGTTGACTCGGCGTAGATAGTCGCGAAGTCCGTCGATGTCGTAGACGATCTCCATCGCGCGCCCGCCGAGCACGTAGCTGGGCCGCACGAGCAGCGGCCAGCCGATCCCGGGCGCGGCGGCCAGCGCCTCTTCCGCCGAGTGGGCGGTCGCGTACGGCGGCGCGCTGAGCCCGAGCCGCCCGAGCAGGGCGCCGAAGCGCCCGCGGTCCTCGGCCAGGTCGATCGCCTCGGGCTGGGTGCCGAGCAGCGTCACGCCCGCCGCCTCCAGCCCCGCCGCCAGCTTCAAGGGCGTCTGCCCCCCGAACTGGACGATCACCGCCTCCGGGTGCTCGACCTCGACGACCGCGAGCACGTCCTCGAGCGTCAGCGGCTCGAAGTACAGCCGGTCGGACGTGTCGTAGTCGGTCGAGACCGTCTCGGGGTTGCAGTTGACCATCACCGCGTCGCGCCCCGACTCGCGGACCGTCATCGCCGCGTGCACGCAGCAGTAGTCGAACTCGATGCCCTGCCCGATCCGGTTGGGCCCCGAGCCGAGGATCATCACGCTCGGGCGTGAGCCGCGCACGATCTCCTGACGGGCCGGCCGCCGCTCCCAGGCCGAGTAGAAGTACGGCGTCTCCGCCTCGAACTCCGCCGCACAGGTGTCGACCGCCCGGTACACGCGCTCGCCCGAGAAAGCGTCGCTCAACCCCCGAAGCTGCCGCAGGAACCACAGGTCGATCCCGGTGCGCGCACGGATCTCCTCCTCCGCCTCCCCACGTGCAAGCAGTTCGAGGATCACGTCGTACCGATCGGCGGAGGGCCGTTCGAGCCGCGACAACAAGTCCCCGGACAGATCGACAACAGAGTCCAGCTCCCGCGACCGCATCGCCTTCGCGAACGCCTGCCGGAACGTCCGCCCGATCGCCATCACCTCGCCGACCGACTTCATGTGCGTGGACAGCCCCGCGTCCACGCCCGGGAACTTCTCGAACGCGAACCGCGGCCACTTGACCACCGCGTAGTCGAGCACCGGCTCGAAGCTCGCGGGCGTGCGGCGCGTGATGTCGTTCGGGATCTCGTCGAGCCGGTAGCCGACCGCCAGCCGCGCCGCGATCTTGGCGATCGGGAACCCGGTCGCCTTGGAGGCCAGCGCCGACGACCGCGACACGCGCGGGTTCATCTCGATCACGACGACCTCGTCGGTCGCCGGGTTGACCGCGAACTGCACGTTGGAGCCGCCGGTCTCCACCCCTACCGCGCGGATCACCGCGATCGCCTGGTCGCGCAGCATCTGGTACTGACGGTCCGTCAATGTCTGCTGCGGTGCGACGGTGACCGAGTCCCCCGTGTGCACCCCCATCGGGTCGACGTTCTCGATCGAGCAGACGATCACCACGTTGTCCGCCCCGTCGCGCATGACCTCGAGCTCGAACTCGCCCCACCCGAGCACCGACTCGTCGATCAGCACCTGCCCGATCGGCGACGCGGCCAGCCCGCGCTCCACCACCCGGTCGAACTCGTCGCGCGTGCGGGCGATCCCGCCGCCCCGGCCGCCGAGCGTGAACGCCGGCCGGATGATCAGCGGCAGGCCGAAAGCGTCGAGCGCAGTGCGCGCCTGGCCGACGCTCGTGGAGATCGTGTTGCGCGCCGTGCGCAGCCCCGCGGCCTGCATCGTCGCGTCGAACAGCTCGCGGTCCTCGGCGCGGCTGATCGCCTCGTACGTGGCGCCGATCAGCTCCACGCCGAACCGCTCCAGCGTGCCGTCCTCGTGCAGCGTCTTGGCGAGGTTGAGCGCGGTCTGGCCGCCGAGGGTGGGCAGCAGCGCGTCGGGCCGCTCGCGCTCGATCACCTGGGCGACCGGGCCCGGGAGCAGCGGCTCGACGTACGTCGCCGTGGCGAACTCCGGGTCGGTCATGATCGTCGCCGGGTTGGAGTTCACGAGCACGACCTCGTAGCCCTCCTCCAGCAGCACCTTGCACGCCTGCGCGCCCGAGTAGTCGAACTCCGCGGCCTGGCCGATGACGATCGGGCCGCTGCCGAGGACGAGGATCTTGTGCAGGTCGTCCCTACGCGGCACGGTCGAACTCCCGGATGAAGCTGTCGAACAGGCCGAGCGAGTCGTTCGGCCCCGGCCCCGCCTCGGGGTGGTACTGCACGCACGCGGCCGGGACGTCGAGCAGCCGGAAGCCCTCCACGGTCCCGTCGTAGAGGTTCACGTGCGTGAGCTCGGCGGCCCCCAGGTCCGACTCGATCCGGGCGCCCGGCGTTCCCGCCACCGCGAACCCGTGGTTCTGCGAGGTGATCGCGATCCGGCCCGTCGCCAGGTCCTTGACCGGGTGGTTGGCGCCGCGATGGCCGAACGGGAGCTTGAACGTCTCCAGGCCGGCCGCGCGGGAGAGGAGCTGGTGGCCGAGGCAGATCCCGAACACCGGCTTGGAGGAGAGGAGCGTCCGGATCGTGGCGACGATGTAGTCGAGCGCCGCCGGGTCGCCCGGGCCCGGCACGAGGAAGAAGCCGTCCGGGTCGCGGGCGAGCAGCTCCTCGGCGCCCGTCGTGCACGGATACAGCTCCAGCGTCACGCCCCGCGAGGTGAAGTTGCGGATGATCGAGCGCTTGATCCCGGTGTCGAGCGCGACGATCCGCAGGCCGGCCCCGTCGCCGTACGTGCGCGGTTCGTCGATCGTCACCTCGCGCGCGAGGTCCCGCCCCACCATCGACGGCTCCGCCCGGACGAGGTCCATGGCGTGCGCGGCGGGCATCGAAGCCGGGAAGATCCCCCCGCGCATCGCCCCCGCCGAGCGGATGTGCCGCACGAGCGCCCGCGTGTCGACGCCCGCGATGCCGGGCACGCCGTGCCGCACGAGCCAGTCGAGCCAGCCCTCCTCAGCCGCCGGCGCGTCCGCATCGTTGAGGGCCTCGCGCATGATCGCCCCCGCGGCGTGCACGCGGTCGGACTCCATCGCCGCCTCGCTCACGCCGTAGTTGCCCACGTGCGCCGTCGTGAATGTGATCAGCTGGCGCGCGAAGCTCGGGTCGGTCATCGACTCCTGGTAGCCGGACATGCCGGTGGTGAAGACCACCTCGCCGGTCACGTGGCCGCCGGCGCCGACGGCGTCGCCGTCGAACCGCTCGCCGTCCTCGAGAAGAACGTACGCACTCACGCGGGCCTCCGCTCGTCATCCGGGCTCGCCAATTGGAGGCCGCGGTGAGTCATCCGGCGGCGGCCACCGCGAACGCCCGCTCCCGGTAGGCCACGCCGCCGCCCGCCACCGTGGCCAGCACCCGCCCGCGCAGCGTCCGCCCGGCGAAGCAGCAGTTCTCCGACCGGCTCTCGTAGCCGTGCTCGCCGACCTCCCACTCCGCCTCGAGGTCGACCAGGCAGATGTTCGCCGCCGCGCCCGGCCGGATCGCCGGGAGCTCGAGGTCGAGCAGCGCGGCGCCGGCGGACAGGCGCTCGACGATCAGGGCCAGGGGAACGATGCCGGGGATGACGAGGTCGGTGTAGAGCGCGGCGAACGCGGTCTCCAGCCCGGTCGTGCCCATCGGCGCCTCCTCGAACGGCACCTCTTTCTCCTCGCGCGCGTGCGGCGCGTGGTCGGTGGCGATGCAGTCGACCGTGCCGTCGAGCAGCCCGTCGACGAGCGCCCGCCGGTCGTCCTCGGAGCGCAGCGGCGGGTTCATCTTCAGCCGCGTGTCCAGCCGGTCCAGCAGCGCCCGGTCGGTGAGCGTGAGGTGGTGCGGCGAGGCCTCGGCCGTGATCCGGACCGCGCGCGCCTTCGCCGCCGCGACCGCCTCGACCGACTCGCGGGCGCTCAGGTGCTGGATGTGGATGCGGCCGTCCTCGTACCCGGCCAGCGCCGCGTCGCGCGCGATCAGCGTCGACTCCGAGACCGACGGGATGCCGGCCAGCCCGAGCCGCGCCGACACCTCGCCCTCGTGGATCGCGCCGCGCCCGGACAGCGTCGGGTCCTCCTCGTGCAGCGCGAGGACGCCGCCGCACAGGCGCTGGTACTGGAGCGCCTTGCGCAGCAGCCCGGCGCGGTGCACCGGCTTCCCGTCGTCCGTGAACCCGAGCGCGCCGGCGTCGCGCAGCTCGGCCATCTCGGTCAGCGCCTCGCCGGCCAGGCCGCAGGTGACGGCGGCGAGGAAGCCGACCGGCACGCGCGCCTCGCGCCGCGCCTGCTCGCGCAGCGACCGCAGGACGGACGCGCTGTCGACGACCGGGTCGGTGTTCGGCATCGCCACGACCGCGACGTACCCACCGGCGGCCGCCGCGCGGGTACCGGAGTCGATGTCCTCCTTGTGCTCCTGCCCCGGCGTGCGCAGGTGCACGTGCGGGTCCACGAAGCCGGGGAAGAGGTGGCGGCCCTCGCCGTCGAGCACCTCGCCCTCGAACGAGAGCGAGCCGGGCGGGCCGAGCTCGGCGATCTCCCCGCCGCGGACGAGCACGTCGAGCGGGGCGTCGACACCCTCGCGCGGGTCGAGCACGCGGGCGCCGCGGA
>JBOGYU010000125.1:0-10610 GCA_050696935.1 Solirubrobacteraceae bacterium
GGCGCACACGTACCACCAGTATGCGAGCGCCTGCCGTGCACCGGCAGACACGACCCGGACTCCACCGGGTTATGCGCCGAACTTGCGGACGGAACCACTAGTTCCAAGCTTGCTCCAAGCATCTGCAAGTTCTTGGAACTTGTCCTGATAAGCTCCAAGAACTTGAACGTACTTGGATCAATTTGGAAGAGATGTACGTCACTCCGGCTCCGAGCCTGAACGAGCTCGTCGCCGACCTCGGCGGTGAGTCCTTGAGCCGGGCGGTCTCGGCCCCGCCCGCGGCCGGCTACGTCCACTGGGACAAGCTTCGCCACCTGGAGCCCCCGGAGGGGGTCAGCCACCGCGAGTGGTGGCTCGCGACGAAGCTCGCACGGCGACCGCTACGCCGCGAGCTGCCGCTGAAGGACGCGGACGGAGCCCCTTTCGCCTACGCGGTTCCCGACGAGGCCTTCCGGCTCCTGCATTACGTCGATCAGCGGTGCAGCGGCGAGATCGCCATGGCCGAGGTGGTCACGGCCGACGACCAGGCGCGCGGGCATTACCTCGTCAACTCGCTGATGGAGGAGGCGATCCGCTCGAGCCAGCTCGAGGGTGCCACCACATCACGCCGAGTCGCCAAGGAGCTGTTGCGCTCGCACCGCGTCCCGACCGATCGCAGTGAGCGAATGATCCTCAACAACTATCGCGGCCTGCAGTTCATGCGCGAGATGGGCGATGAGCTGAGTCCCGGCCTCGTGCTCGAGCTGCACCGCATCCTGACCGAGGGAACTCTCGACAACCCGGACTCCGCGGGACGCCTACAGCGGCACGACGAGGAGCGCGTCGCCGTCTTCGACCGCCTCACCGGCGACCCCGTGCACACGCCGCCACCGGCGGACCAGCTCCCGCGGCGCCTGGACGCACTCTGCGACTTCGCCAACCGGCGCGAGGACGACGAGGAGCAGTTCATCCATCCGGTCGTGCGAGCGATCCTGGTGCACTTCTGGGTCGGCTACGACCATCCGTTCAAGGACGGCAACGGCCGGCTCGCGCGCGCTCTCTTCTACTGGTGCATGCGGACGCGCGGCTATTGGCTGACGGAGTACCTCTCGATCTCTCGCATCCTGCGCGACGCTCCCGCGCAGTACACGCGGTCGTTCGTCCTGACGGAGACCGACGAGCGCGACACCACCTACTTCCTGCTTTACCACCTTCAAGTGATCCGGCGCGCGGTGGAGGAGCTCCACGACTACCTCCAACGGAAGATCGACGAAGTCCGTTCCGTGGAACGTCTCGTCAGGGGCTCGACCCACTTCAACCATCGCCAGCTCGCGCTGCTCGGCCACGCGGTGCGGGAGAGCGGACACGCGTACACGATGGACGGGCACGCAGGAAGCCACGGCGTGACGCACGAGACCGCTCGCACCGATCTCGCGGACCTCACCGCGAAGGGCCTGCTCACTCGCCGACGGCAGGGGCGCCGGTTCATCTTCCTTCCGGCGTCAGACATCGTCGATCGCCTGCGCGAGCTCGAGTGACCGTCCCCGTCCTGATCGACTGCGATCCCGGGCACGACGACGCGATGGCGCTCCTGCTCGCGCTCGCGAGCCCGGAGCTCGAGCTGCTCGGCGTCACCACGGTGCACGGCAACCAGACGCTCGAGAAGACCACGGCGAACGCGCTGCGGGTGCTGGAGTTCGCCAGCGCCGACGTGCCGGTGGCGGCAGGCGCGGACCGGCCGCTCGTGCGCCCGCCCGCCGTCGCGGCGGATGTCCACGGCGAGACCGGGCTGGACGGGCCCGACCTGCCGCCCGCGGCCGGCCGGCCGGTGGACGCCCACGCCGTCGACTTCCTGGCGGAGCGGCTGCTCGCCGCCGCCGAGCCCGTGACGCTCGTCCCCACCGGCCCGCTGACCAACGTCGCGCTCCTGCTCGCCCGCCACCCGGACGCCGCCGCGCGGATCGACCGGATCGTGCTGATGGGGGGCGCGATCGCCGAGGGCAACGTGACGCCCGCGGCCGAGTTCAACGTCTGGGTCGATCCCGAGGCGGCCGCGCGGGTGTTCGGCTCCGGCCTGGACGTGACGATGGTCGGGCTCGACGTCACACACCGCGCGCTGCTCACCCCCGAGCACGCCGAGCGCCTGCGCGCCTCGGGCCGCACCGGCGCGATGGTCGCCGAGCTGTGGGCCTTCTACCACCGCTTCCATCGCCGCATCTACGACTTCCCGGGCTCGCCGGTGCACGACGCGATGGCCGTCGCCCACGTGATCCAGGGCGACCTCGTCCGCACCGAGCACCGCCACGTCGCGATCGAGTGCGGCTCCGAGCTGTGCCGCGGGCGCACCGTCGTCGACCTGTGGCGGCGCACCGGCAACGAGCCGAACGCCCACGTCGCAGTGGACGTGGACGCCGGCGCGTTCCTCGAGCTGCTGATCGGGCGGCTCGCGAGCCTCGGCTGAGCCTACGCCGCCTCGGCGTAGGCCGGCTCGAGATCGGCCGGCGGCTCGGCCCGCTCGGTCGCGGGCGGCCGGAGCACGGCCAGCACCAGACCGATCGCCGCGACCACGAGCCCGGCCCCGATCGTGAACGCGAGGTGGTAGCCGTCGGTGAGCGCCACGTTCGCGGGATCGCCGGCGGCCAGCAGCCCGTCTGTGCGCGTGGTCGAGAGCGTCGCGAGCACGGCCAGGCCGAGCGCGCCGCCCACCTGCTGGGTCGTGTTCACGAGCCCGGACGCGAGCCCGGCGTCGCTGCGGGTGGCGCCCGACATCGCGAGCGTCATCAGCGACGGGAACGACAGGCCGGCGCCGACGCCCAGCAGCACCATCACGGGCAGCACCTCGGTCACGTAGTCGGCGTCGACGGGTGCGCGCGAGAAGATCGCGAGCCCCGCGGCCACGAGCAGCAGGCCGGGCACGAGCGTCGCCCTGGCGCCGAAGCGCATGATCAGCCGCGGCGAGAAGCCGAGCGACAGCAGGCCGATGAGCGTCGCCACGGGCAGGAACGCGAGCCCGACCTCCAGGGGGTCGTAGCCGAGCACCCGCTGGAGGAACAGCGCGCCGAGGAAGAACATGCCGAACAGGCCGGCGACCATCAGCAGCTGGATCAGGTTCGCGCCCGAGACGTTGCGCGAGCGGAAGATGCGCAGCGGGATCAGCGGCGTGCGCGCGCGGTCCTCGCGGACGACGAACGCGACCAGCATGGCGACGGCGACGGCACCGAGGCCGATCGTCTGCACCGAGCCCCAGCCGCGCTCGGCCGCCTCGACGATCGTGTAGACCGCGAGCATCAGCGAGCCGGTGATGAGGACGGCGCCCGGGATGTCGGCGCCCTCGCGGATGCCGATCCCACGATCGTCCTCGAGCAGGCGCGCGGCGAGCACGGCCGTGCCGATGCCGATCGGCAGGTTGACGAAGAAGATCCAGTGCCAGTTGATCGCCTCGGTCAGCACGCCGCCGGCCAGCAGGCCGATCGAGGCGCCGGCGGAGGCGACGAAGCTGTAGACGCCGATCGCCTTCGCCTGCTCGCGCGGCTCCGGGAACATGGTCACGATCATCCCGAGGATCACGGCGGAGGTCAGCGCGCCGCCGGCGCCCTGCAGGAAGCGCGCTCCGATCAGCAGCTCCTGGCTCTGGGCCACGCCGCAGAGCAGCGAGGCTGCCGTGAAGGCTCCCAGGCCGATCATGAAGATCCGCTTGCGACCGACGAGGTCGCCGAGGCGCCCGGCGAGCAGCAGCAGGCCGCCGAACGCGATCAGGTAGGCGTTGACGACCCAGGCCAGGCTCGACTGCGAGAAGCCGAGGTCCTGCTGGATCGAGGGCAGCGCGACGTTCACGATCGTCGCGTCGAGGATGATCATCAGCATCCCGGCGCAGAGCACGACGAGCGCGATCCAGCGCGAACGCTCGGCTGCGGTCTCGGGATGGTCGGTCAGCCAGGTGACGCTCTCATTCATGTGCCCCAGACTGCCAGCCGCGACAGCCCGCGACCATGCGGGTCCCAGGGGTCTGCGGGTTCGGTTAGCCCACCGGGAGCGGGTCGGTTCGACAACACGTCGCCGCGGATCCGGGTGAGCGGCCGGATCGGCGACCGCCCGCTGAGCCTGCTGGTGACCGCCCACTAGGGTGGGCCCATGACCCGGGAGCGGCTCCAGGTGTGGCTGGACGCCTACGTCGAGGCGTGGCGGAGCTACGACGCCGCGGCGATCGGCGAGCTGTTCAGCGCCGACGCGACGTACGCCTACCAACCGTACGAGGAGCCGCTCCGCGGGCGCGAGGCGATCGTCGCCGACTGGCTCGGGGACCGCGACGAGCCCCGCTCATGGGAGGCCGCCTATGCCCCGCTGCTGATCGAGGGCGACCGCGCGGTCGCCACTGGCGAGACGCGCTACCGCGAGGGCCGGCGGTTCTCGAACCTGTTCGTCATGCGGTTCGACGGCGAGGGGTGCTGCAGCGACTTCGTCGAGTGGTACGCCGAGCACCCGCGTTAGCTGCCGCCCGGCCCGAGCTCGCGCTCGACCTCGTCGATCCACTCGAGGTGCAGCTCGAGTGGGCGGTGGCGAGGGCGATCACCGAGTCGCTCTCCCCGTACCGGACGCCGAGCGGCGGCTACCGGCTCGAGAACGAGTGGCACTACCTCGTCGCGGCCGCTTGAGCTACGCGAGGCGCCGACCCGTGAGCGCCGCGTGGGCGGCGACGCGGTCGGCGAAGGCCGGGAAGTCGCGCGTGTAGAGCGCCTGCGGGCCGTCGCAGAGCGCGACCTCGGGGTCCTGGTGGACCTCGACGATGATGCCGTCGGCGCCGACCGCGGCGGCCGCGCGGGCGAGCGGCTCGACCAGCCGGCGGTCGCCGGAGGCGTGGCTGGGGTCGACGATCACCGGCAGGTGGGTGTGCAGCTTCAGCCACGGCACCGCGGACAGGTCGAGCGTGAAGCGCGTGGCGGTCTCGAAGGTGCGGATGCCGCGCTCGCACAGCATCACCCGCTCGTTGCCCTCCTTGAGCACGTAGTCCGCGGCCATCAGCAGCTCGTCGAGCGAGGAGGAGAGCCCTCGCTTGAGCAGCACCGGCTTGCCGAGCTTGCCCGCCACCTCCAGCAGCGCGTAGTTCTGCATGTTGCGCGCGCCGATCTGGACCACGTCCGCGTGCGCGGCGATCGCGTCGGCGTGGGTCGTGTCCAGGAACTCGGTGACCACGGGCAGGCCGGTCTCGGCGCGCGCCTCGGCCAGGATCTCCAGCGCCGGCACGCCGAGGCCCTTGAAGGCGAACGGCGACGTCCGCGGCTTGAACGCGCCGCCGCGCAGCATCGACGCGCGAGAGTCGCGCACCGCGCGCGCGACCTCGAGCGTCTGCTGGCGCGACTCCACGGTGCACGGCCCGGCGATCAGGCAGAACGTGTCCGGCCCCACCGCCCGCCCGTCGACGTCGAACACGGTTGGCTCGTGGTGGGCCAGCTCGGAGGACGCGAGCTTGTAGGGCCGGGAGATCGGCACCACGCGGTCCACGCCGGCCATCCCCTCCAGCCCGAGCTCCCGCACCCCCTCGGGGTCGCCGATCGCCCCGATCGCGGTCGTCAGCTCGCCGGGCAGGACGAGCACGTGCACGCCGGTCGTCTCCAGCCGCGCCCGCACCGCCGCGATGTTGGCCTCCGTGGCCTCGGGTGTCATCACGATCATCACAGCCCGAGCTCCCGGACGCCGAGCTCGTCGGCGCCGAGGTGGTGCGCGAGCTCGTGGCGCACGGTGCGGGTGACCTGCGCGCGCAGCTCGTCCGGGTCGTGCCCGAAGTCGCGCAGCAGCGTGTCGCGGAAGATCACGATCCGGTCCGGGTAGTTGTCGCGCGCCACGGTGTCGCCCTGATAGATCCCGTACGCGCGGTGGCGGCGGCCCTTGTCGGAGATCACGACCGCCACGTGGTCGAGCGCCTTCAGCAGCAGGTCGGGCAGGTCGTCGAGCGCCTGGCGGACGAGCTCCTCGAAGTCGCGCGGGTTGCGCGGGTCGAGCTCGAGGAACTCACCCTCGTCGGGCTCGGCGGCGAGGTTGTCGCGCGCGAGCGCCTCCGAGCGGCGGACGAGCTGCTCGAACTCCTCCTCGTCGGCCGGCTCGCGGTAGTCGGCGAGGCGGCCGGTGAGGTGGGCGATGATCGCGGCCAGCACGACGATCGACGCCAGCGCGCAGGCGACGACCTGCATCAGCCGGACGAGGTAGATCTCGGACAGCCCGCCGAGCAGCGTCACGACGATGATCGCGACGCAGAAGCTCAGCAGTGCGGAGAAGGCGATGCGGCGGCCTGCGGGCCAGTCGGCGAGCATGTCATCAGTCCTATCGCAGCGAGCGGGCGATGACCAGCCGCTGGATCTCGTTGGTCCCCTCGTAGATCTGGGTGATCTTGGCGTCGCGCATGTAGCGCTCGACCGGATACTCCGTCACGTAGCCGTAGCCGCCGAGGACCTGGACGGCCTCCACGGTCACCGCCATCGCGGTGTCGGACGCGAACAGCTTGGCCATCGCCGAGTACTTGCCGGCGTCCGGCTCGTCGCGATCGATCTTCGCGCACGCCCGGTAGAGCAGCTCGCGGGCGGCGGCGGTGCGGGTCTCCATGTCGGCGAGCTTGAACTGGATGCCCTGGAAGTCGGCGATCGAGCGCCCGAACTGGCGGCGCTCGTTCGCGTACGCCACTGCATGATCGGTCGCGCCCTGGGCGATCCCCACCGCCTGGGCGGCCACGCCCAGCCGCGAGTGGTCGAGCGTGCCGAGCGCGACGTGCATGCCCTTGCCCTCGTCGCCGATCAGGTTCGCGGCGGGCACCCGGACGCCCTCGAAGACCGGCTGGCCGGTGGGCGAGCCCTTGATGCCGAGCTTGTGCTCGAGCTTGCCGACGCTGAACCCGGGCCGGTCGGCCTCCACCACGAACGCGCTGATCCCGTGCGAGTGCGCCGCCTCGAAGTCCGTCTTGGCGAACACGACGTAGAAGTCCGCGATCCCGAGGTTGGTGATCCAGTTCTTCGTGCCGTCGATCACCCACTCGTCGCCGTCGCGCACGGCGCGGGTGATCATCCCGCCGGGGTCCGACCCCGCCTCGGGCTCCGACAGCGCGAACGCCGGAGACCACTCGCCCGACGCGCAGCGCGGCAGGAGCCGCTGCTTGAGCTCGTCGCTGCCGTAGAGCTGGATCGGCAGCGTCCCCAGCTCCTGGATCATCAGGATCAGCGCGCTGGACGCGCACGCGCGCGCGACCTCCTCCACCGCCACGTTGAGCATCAGCGTCCCCGTGCCCGTGCCGCCGTGCTCGGTGCCGAACGGGAGGCCCAGCAGGTCGTGCTCGGAGAACAGCTTGCGGATGTCCCACGGGTACTCGGCCTTGGCGTCGATCTCCGCCGCCCGCGGCGCCACCCGCTCGGCCACCATCTGGCGGATCGCGTCCCGGAACTCCACCTGCTCGTCGGTCAGGGCGTAGGTGTCGGCGGTGGAGGTCTCCATGCCCCCTAGTTTGGCGCACCGCGCGCGGGGGGATGACAAGCCCGTATGGGTATCGGAACGTCACTCTTCCTGATCGCCGTCGGTGCGATCCTCTACTTCGCCGTCAACGCGGACATCTCGGGCCTCGAGATCTCGACGATCGGCGTGATCCTGATGGTCGTCGGCGTCGTCGGGCTCTTGATCTCGCTGTTCCTCCTGTCCTCCGCGCGCCGCACCCCCGCCGAGCGCACGGTGGTCCGGGACCGCGAGCCGTATTAGTTGCCCGGGCCTTACCTGCCTCGCCTTCGGCTCGTCACCGGCTTCGCCTCGGCCGGCCCTCTGACCGAGACGGATGCCATCCTTGGCATCCGTGACCGGGGCTTCGCCCCTCTAGACGCGCCAGTCGTTCGGTGATTCAATCACCGGCAGAGATGCCCGGTGAGCCTCACTACGACCCACTCGACCTGGCGACGCACGACGATCCCTACCCGGCATACCGCGCGCTGCGCCGCGACCATCCGCTCTACCGCAACGAGGACCGCGGCTTCTGGGCGTTCTCCCGCCATGCCGACGTGGCGCGCGCCGCGCAGGACTGGCAGCGCTTCTCGGCCGGCCCGGAGGGCGAGCGCACGATGGTCGACGGCTTCTGGGGCATCCGGCCCGCGGACTACGTCGCCGCGGACAACGCGCGCCACACGGTCCTGCGCCAGGTGCTCCGGCACGACTTCTCGGCGAGCGCGATCTCGGCGCTCGAGTCGCAGCTGCGTGAGATCGCGCGCCGGCTCGTCGACCGCATCGCGGAGGAGGAGTCGGCCGACTTCGTGACCGCGCTCGCGCGGCCGCTGCCGGCCCGCGTGCTGTGCCTGCTCGCCGGGCTCCCGCTCGAGGACGCGCCGCGGATCGACGCCTGGAACCGCGCGCTCTGGCACCGCACGCCCGGTGGGACCACGCTGCCCGACTGCCTGTTCGCGGCCGAGGCGGAGGCGCGCGAGCGCGTCGAGGCGCTCTCGCGCGAGCCGTCGCCGCGCGCGATCATGCGCACGCTCCGCGAGGCCGAGCGGGCCGGCACGATCAGCCACGGCGAGCTAGTGGACATCGGCGTGCTGATCATCGCCGCCGGGATGAAGACCAGCTCAGCGCTGATCGCGACCGCGCTGCAACTGCTCGCGGAGCACCCGGACCAGCAGGCGCTGCTCGCCGCCGAGCCGCGGCTGGCGCCCGCCGCCGTCGAGGAGGTGCTCCGCTACGACTCGCCGACGCAGTTCTTCGCCCGCATCACCACCGCCGACGTCGCGACGGAGCACGGCACGATCCCGCGCGGCGACCGCGTCCTCATGCTGTTCGGCTCGGCGAACCGGGACGAGCGCCGCTACCGCGACCCCGAGCGCTTCGACGTGCGGCGCGAGCCGCAGCGCCACCTGGCGTTCGGACACGGCATCCACCACTGCATCGGGGCCGCGCTCGCCCGCTTGGAGGCGCGCGTGTGCCTCGAGGTGGTGCTCGGACGGCTGCGGGCCCTGGCGCCCTCCGGCGAGGCGCGCCGGAGCTACACCCCGGCCGAGCGCGAGCTCGCCTTCCTGCCCCTCACCTTCGAGGTGGTCTAGGGACGACGCCCGAGGGCCGGGGCTATAACCCCGCGGGGTGGCGGACGCGGTAGCCGTCGGCCGGCCGCATCTCCTCGCTCCAGCGCGGGCCCCCGCCCCGGTTGTTCCAGCCGGTGTCGAACCGCAGGCCGGCGATGACGAGGTAGCCGTGGCCGCCGTGGGCGTAGATGCTGATCCACTGGCCCTCGCCGCGCTCGCCGTAGCTCATGAAGTCGCCGGACGTGAGCGGCTCGTCGAGCAGGCCGGCGCCGTGCAGGGCGTAGGACATGGCGCCCGAGCAGTCGTAGCCCGAGTCCTCCCACCGCGCGTGGCCGCCGCCGTACTTGTAGGGCTTGCCGACGATCCGGTTCGCGGCCTCGATCGCGGCCTTGACCTCCTCGGGGGCCGAGTCGGGCGCGATCGCGCGGCCGTCGTCGCCCAGCACCGCCTGCTCGCCGGGCGCGACCGCCTCCGGCTCCGGCTGGTGGACCGTGATCCCGGCCTCCACCTGGCGGCGCAGCTTGCGCGCGTTCGGGCGGGAGACGCGCCCGTTGACGGCGCGCACCTCGGACCGGCGCTCCCACGAGCGCACGCGGCGGGCGGTGAAGGGCCCGAACCGGCCGTCGACGTCGGTCTCGAGGCCGACGCGGGTGAGGAAGTCCTGCAGCACGCGCACGTCGTGCCCGCGGTCCCCCTCTCGCAGCGCGCGGTCTCCGAACGTGTAGCGCTTGGCCTCGGCGGGCGCCGCGGCGGGCAGCGCGAGGCCGAAGGCGGCGAGGCCTACGACGAGCGATCGACAGCGTGGCACGACGGGCGGTTCCTTTCTTTCAGCCGCCTACGGGGTTAGCTGTCGGGCTCGCGCTGAAAGAAGTCGCGCTACGCCGCGCTCGTGCGGCGATTCGCCCCCGGGTCGTGACCGACCCACTTGGTTCCCCCGCTCCTCGCCGGCCTGGGCCGCGCGAGGACTCGGCGTTATGTCCCCATCCGAAGCGCGGCACTCTAGCGAACCGGCCGGCGGGATAGCGTCAGGTGCGATGACGGACCTCGACGCCGCCACCGCGCACCTGGATCCGCCGCTCGCGGCCGTCGACCTCGACGCGTTCGACGCCAACGCGGCCGACCTGCTCCGGCGCGCCGGCGGCAAGGCCGTCCGGCTGGCCTCCAAGTCCGTCCGCTGCCGGGCGCTGATGGATCGTGCGCTGGCCGCCGGCCTGCGGGGGGTCCTGGCGTTCACGCTGCCGGAGGCGCTGTGGCTGGCCGGCCTCGGCCACGAGGACGTGGTGGTGGCGTACCCGAGCGTGGACCGCGCGGCCCTCCGCGAGGCCGCCGGCGTGACCCTCATGGTCGACTGCCGCGAGCACCTCGACCTGATCGCGGCTGGGCGGGTGTGCCTGGACGTCGACGCAAGCTGGCGGCCGCTCGGCGGGCGGGTGCGGATCGGCGCCAAGCGGTCGCCGCTCCACACGCCCGAGCAGGCGGCGGCGCTGGCCCGCGAGGTGGTGGCCCGGGGGCTCGAGCTGGACGGCGTGATGATGTACGAGGCGCAGATCGCCGGCGTCGGCGACCGGCCGGGCAACCCGCTGCTCGGGGTGGCAC
>JBOGYU010000126.1:0-10604 GCA_050696935.1 Solirubrobacteraceae bacterium
GGGTCGTGTCTGCCGGTGCACGGCAGGCGCTCGCATACTGGTGGTACGTGTGCGCCTGCCGGGTGCCGGCAGACGCGGGCCGGGCCCGCCGGAATGCGTCGTACTTGCGGACGGGGCCACTAGGACCCGAACTCGCGCTCGATCGCGGCGATCTTCCCCAGCCGGCGCACGTGGCGCTCCTCGCCGCTGAACTGCGCCTGCAGGAACGAGCGGATCACCACGGCGGCCAGCGCCGGGCCGATCACGCGCGCGCCCAGACACAGCACGTTCACGTCGTCGTGCTCCACGCACTGGTGCGCCGTGTAGGTGTCGTGCGCGCACGCCGCGCGGATCCCCGGCACCTTGGACGCCGCCACCGCCACGCCGGCGCCCGAGCCGCACACCACCACCGCGCGCTCGGCCCGGCCGGAGCGGACCGCATCCGCTCCCGCACGCGCCGTGTCCGGGTAGTCGACCGGGTCCGTGGAGTCGGTCCCGAGGTCGACCGGCTCGTGGCCGAGCCCGGCCACGGTGTCGAGCACCAGCGCCTTCAGCGGGAAGCCGGCGTGGTCGAACGCGCAGGCGACTCTCATCGCCCCTCCACCGCCTCCTCCATCAGGCCGCCGGTCTCCTCGACGTACTCCTGGACGGCGATCAGCGCCGCGCCGAGCACGCCGGCGCGCGGCCCGTGCCGCGCCAGGCGAATCTGGCACCGCGAGCCGGCGCCCGGCACCGCGTACCGCCACGCCGTCTCGCGCGCCGGCCCGACCAGCAGCTCCCCGGCCGCCGAGACGCCGCCGCCGATCACCACCTCCAGCGGGTCGAACATCGTGATCGCGTTGGCGATGCCGATCCCGAGCCGCTCTCCCAGGATCCGCAGGCAGCGGATCGACGCCTCGTCCCCCGCCCGCGCGCCGTCCACGGCGTCGTGCCCGGTGACGCCGCCGTCGCGCGTCAGCCGCTGCCCCAGGAACGAGTTGGCGTCGCGCCGCGCGGCCTCCACCGCGAGCTGGTCGAGCGCGCGGCCGGAGGCGAGCACCTCCAGCGAGCCGGCCTGCGGGAAGACGCCCGAGTGGGTCGGGGCGCCGTCGGTCAGGTCGAGGCTCACGAGCGTGTGGCCGACCTCCGAGGCCGAGCCGGTGGCGCCGCGGTACAGGCGCCCGTTGAGCACGAGCCCGCCGCCGACGCCGGTGCCGACCGTGAACATGACCAGGTGCGGGCAGGCCATCCGGCCCTCGGCGAACGCCTCCGCCAGCGCCGCGCAGGACGCGTCGTTCTCCACGTACACGGGCAGCCCGACCCGCTCGGTGAGCAGCTCGCGCAGCGGCACGTCCTTCAGCGGGATGTTCACGCTCGAGCGGATCCGCCCGGTGGCGAACTCGATCAGCGACGGCACGCCGATGCCGACCGCGCGGGCGTCCGGCCCGCGGGCGTCCTCGATCGCCTGCACCAGCTGCTCGACGAGCCCCTCCTGGCTGCCGACCTCGGTGTGCAGGAGCCGCGACTCGCTCAGCTCTCCCGCCTGCAGCGTGGCGGCGGCGATCTTCGTGCCGCCGACGTCGATGCCGATGAACTGATCGCTCACCTCGTCGCCGCCGCCGGGTCCAGATAGACGGTCAGCTCGCCCGCACGCGGGCGCACGTGGGCGGCGGGCGACGCCGGGTCCGGCGGGTCGCCGAACGCCCGCCGCACCGCCTGCGCCTTGCTCTCGCCGGTGACGAGGAACACGACGTGCCGGGCCGCGTTGAGCGCCGGCAGCGTGAGCGAGATGCGCGGCACCTGCGGCTCCATCCCGGCCTCGGGCACGCCGACCACGAGCCGGTCGGTCACGTCCTTCTCCGGCTTGGACGGGAACAGCGACGCGGTGTGGGCGTCCGGCCCCAGGCCGAGCAGCAGCAGGTCCCATCGCGGCTCGCCGCCGAGCCGCTCGCGCACCGCCGCCTCGTAGGCGCCGGCGCCCGCGTCGGGCCCCAGCTCCCCCTCCATGCGCACGACCGTGGTCTGGACCTTCGAGAGCAGCGTCGCGTCGGCCATCCCGAAGTTCGAGAGCTCGTGGTCGGGCGGCACGCAGCGCTCGTCGCCGAACCAGACGGTGGCCCGGCTCCAGTCCGCGCCCGCGGCCAGCTCGTACGCGCGCGCCGGCGACGAGCCGCCGGTGAGCACGACGTGCCCGCCGGCCTCGGCGGCCGCCACGAGGAGCTCGGCGACCGCCGCCGCGGGGTCGTCGACGACCTCGAGGTTCACGCGACCATCGCCTCGGCGCAGGCGAGCGCCGGCTTGTACGTCGGGTCGCGCAGCAGCGCCTGGCGCACGCCCTCGCCGAGGATGCCCGCCTCGCCTCGCGAGGCGCCGAGCACCCTCCACTCCTGCTGGGCGCCGTCCCGCAGGCGCCGCACCGCGTGCAGCCCGCCCTCCGCGCGGTCGAGCGAGACCGCCTCGCCGGCGGCGGTCTCGATCGTCACGCCCGCCAGCCCCGGCGGGTTCATGTCCACGGGCTCGAGCCGGATCCGGACCTCTCCGCGCCGCGCCCGAGCGTGGCCCGACCAGCGCGCGCCGGAGCGCGACAGCGAGCCGGGCTTCCAGCCCAGGCGCGAGCTCAGCCACCCGCAGAACAACAGCGCCGCCGCGAGCGAGTCCTCCCGGTGGCGGACCGTGACCAAGGACACCCCGGCCAGCGCCGCCCGCAGCGCCGGCGGGTCGAACGCCGCGGCCACCCGCTCGCGCCAGGGCGTGGAGCGCAGCCACGCCAGGTCGACCACGTAGGCGTGCTCGGCCAGCTCCGCGGCGCGGCGCAGCGCGGGCGCCACGTCCGGCTGGTCCTGGGTGTCGACGAGCACGATCTGCGCCAGCCGCCGCAGCGAGTCGATCGCCTCCGCGTGGCCGTGCGGCGCCCACACCATGGTCGCCAGGTCGGAGACCAGCAGCGGGTCGACGATCGTGTCGAGCTTCGAGAGGTGGCGGGCGCCGATCTCGATCTCCACCCGCTCGCGCGCGACGGCGATGTGGCCGGGCCGCGGCTCGGCGTCGTCCGTACCCACCCCCGCCCAGGCGTCGAGCTCCTCGCGCCCGGGCTCGACCGCGCACAGCACGAGCCGCGACGGGTGGTAGCGCCCCACCCGCTCCAGCCGGTTCTCGATCTCCCCCCGGAACTCCGCCTCCACCACGACCACGACGTTCAGCACCCGCGCGGGCACGAACGGGTGGTCCGTGTGGTAGTGCTCGGCGACGATCTCCCGCAGCGCGGCCTCGATCCGCGCCGGCGACGTGTCCCGCTCCGACCAGACCTCGTCCACGGCCTACAGGCCCCTCCAGTGGCGGCCGCCGCCGATCAGGTAGTCGGCCTCGGCCGGCCCGGGCGAGCCGGCCTCGTACGTCCTCAGCGACTGCCCGTCGGCCCCCCACGCCTGCAGGATCGGGTCGATGATCGACCACTGGGCGTCGACCTCGTCGTTGCGGGTGAACAGCGTCGCCTCCCCGCGCATCGCGTCGATGATCAGCCGCTCGTAGGCCTCCGGCGACTGCGACATGAACGACGTGCCGTAGAGGAACTCCATGTTCACCGGCCGGATCCGCATGCGCGAGCCGGGGATCTTGGCGCCCAGCGACAGCGAGACGCCCTCGTTGGGCTGCACGGTGAGGATCAGCTGGTTCGGCTGCACGCCGACCGAGCCCTTCGACTGGAACGCCAGGTGCGGCACCGGCTTGAGCTGGACGGCGATCTCCGTCACCTTGCGGGCGAGCCGCTTGCCGGTGCGGAGCACGATCGGCACGCCGGCCCAGCGCCAGTTGTGCACCTCGAGGCGCAGCGCCGCGAAGGTCTCGGTGATCGAGCCGTCCGGCACGTCCTCCTCCTCCAGGTACCCAGGCACCTCCTCGCCGCCCGACACGCCGGCCGTGTACTGCGCGCGCACGCTCATGTCCGCCACCCGATCGGGCGCCGGCGGCTGCACCGCGTGCAGGACCTTGACCTTCTCGTCGCGCACCTTGTTCGCCTCGAACGACGCCGGCGGCTCCATGCACACCAGGGTCAGGAGCTGAAGCATGTGGTTCTGGACCAGGTCGCGGAGGGCGCCGGAGGCGTCGTAGTAGCCGGCCCGCGTGCCGATCCCGATGTCCTCGGCCGCCGTGATCTGGATGTGGTCGATGTAGTTGCGGTTCCAGACCGGCTCGAACATGTAGTTCGCGAACCGGAACGCCATCACGTTCTGGACGGTCTCCTTGCCCAGGTAGTGGTCGATCCGGAACACCTGGCGCTCGCGGAACACGCTCGACACGACGTCTTGGAGGGAGCGCGCGGAGGCGAGGTCGGTGCCGAACGGCTTCTCGATCACGACGCGCACGTCGCACCGCTCGTGGCGGTGCAGGCCGTTCTCCCGCAGCGCCTCGGTGATGACCGGGAAGTACTCGGGCGCGGTGGACAGGTAGTAGACGCGGCTGAGCGGGAGGCCGGCCTCCTCGTCGAGCGCGTCCATCGCCTCGCCGATAGGCGCGTAGCCGGCGGTGTCGTCGAACGGGTTGCCGATGTAGCGGATGCGGGCGCACAGCCCGTCGAGCACCTGCGCGTCGGCCTCGCGACGGGAGAACTCGGCGATCGACTCGCGCGCCTGGGCGCGGAAGTCGTCGTCGGACTGGTCGCGCCGGGAGACGCCGATCAGGTTGAAGCGCTCCGGCAGGGCGCCCTCGTGCGCGAGGTTGTAAAGGGCGGGCAGGAGCTTGCGGCGCGCGAGGTCGCCCGTCGCGCCGAAGATGACGAGCGTGGTGGCGGGGACCGGGAGGCGCTCCAGGCCCTCGATCAGCGGGTTCTCGGCGACGGTTGTCATGTCGAGCGCTCGACGGCGTGGCCGCCGAACTGGTTGCGCAGGGCGGCGAGCATCCGGTGCGTGAAGTCGCCGTTGTCGCGCGAGTAGAAGCGGGCGTAGAGCGACGCGGTGATCACGGGGGTGGGCACGTCGTGGTCGATCGCGTCGACGATCGTCCAGCGGCCCTCGCCGGAGTCGCTGACGTGGCCGCGCAGCCCCTCGAGCTCGTTGCCCTCGGCCTCGAACGCGTTCTCGGCCAGCTCGCACAGCCACGAGCGCACCACCGAGCCGCGGTTCCACAGCCCGGCGACCTCCTTGAGGTCGATCCCGAACTTGGAGCGGTGCATCAGCTCGAAGCCCTCGGCGTAGGCCTGCATCAGCCCGTACTCCACGCCGTTGTGGACCATCTTCACGAAGTGGCCGGCGCCGGCGTCGCCGAAGTGGCGCCAGCCGTCGGGCGGGGCGAGCACGTCGAGGACCGGCGCGAGGCGCTCGACGCTCTCCGGGAAGCCGCCGACCATCATGCAGTAGCCGACCTCCAGGCCCCACACGCCGCCGGACACGCCGACGTCGACGTAGTGGATACCGCGCTCGTGCAGCGCCGCCGCGCGGCGGACGTCGTCGTGCCAGTTCGTGTTCCCGCCGTCGACGATCGTGTCGCCCTCCTCGAGCAGGTCCGCGAGGGCGTCGACGGTCTGCTGCGTGGGGTCGCCGGCGGGGACCATCAGCCAGGCGGTGCGCGGGGCTCCGAGCTTGCCCACCAGGTCCTCCAGCGAGGACGCGCCGGTGGCGCCGTGGCCCTCGGCGGCGCTCACCGCGTCCGCGTTGAAGTCGAACGCCACGACCTCGTGGTCCGAATCGCGGTGGATGCGATGGACCATGTTGCCACCCATCTTGCCGAGCCCGACGAAGCCGAGTCTCATCGCAGGATCTCCTTCCCGACCCGCACCGCGTCGAGCCCGTGGGCGCGCAGCGTCTGCAGGTCGCCGTCGGCCTGCGCGCGGATCAGCGCCCCGAACGTGTATGGCTCGCCCGGGACCTCGAGGTCGCCCTCCGGCTCGTGGACGATCTGGACGAACGCGCCGGTGGCCGGCCCGCCCTTGTGGAGCTGGCCCGTGGAGTGCAGGAAGCGAGGCCCGTAGCCGAACGTGGTGGCGACGCCGTGGCGCTCGACGATCTCCGCGCGGAGCCGGGCGACGGCCGCGTCGGTCCGCTCGTCGTACGGCAGGTAGCCCATGATCGCCACGTACCGGGGCGGCTCGATGCCGTCGAGCATCGCGTGAAGGTCGCCGGTCTCGAGGTCCGGGGCGCCCTCGCGCAGCACCCGGCTCGTGTTGTCCTTGGCCTCCTGCACGTTGGGCTGGTCGAACGGGTTGATCTCCAGCACCCAGCCGGCCACCGCGGTGGCGAACTCGGCGTAGAAGAAGGCGGCGCCGAGGTCGGCGCGCACGGTGATCGTCGGGTGGCCGGCCTTGCGCAGCGCCGCCACCTTCTCCGCGTTCCCCTCATGGTCGCTTGACAAGTGCAGGAAGACGCGGTCGAGGCCGTACGAGCCCGGTTCGACGAGCGGCTCGTCGGCGACCGGGAGAATCCCCCGGCCCTGCTTGCCGGTGGACTCCGCCACCAGCTGCTCGACCCACAGCCCGAACGACTCCAGCGGCGGGTCGACGACGAACGTGAGCTTGTCGCGGCCCTGGCGGGCCAGCTCGCCAAGCGCGATGCCGAGCCACAGCCCCGGGTTGCCCTCGGTCCGCTGGCAGCTCTGGGCGGCGACCTCGGCGCTCTCCAGCACCGCGCGCACGTCCACGCCGATCAGCGCGGCGGGCACGAGCCCGAAGTAGGAGAGCGCCGAATAGCGCCCGCCGATCTCCGGGTCGTTCTCGAACACGCGCCGGAAGCCGTGCTCGGCGCCGAGCCGCGCGAGCGAGGTCCCCGGGTCGGTGACCGCGACGTAGTGCGCGCCGTCCGGCTGGCGGGCGTGGAAGAGCTTGAACTGGGACATCGTCTCGACCGTGCCGCCGGACTTGGAGGAGACGATCACGAGGGTCCGGTCGAGGTCGATGGCGTCGAGCGTGGCGCGCACCTGGTCCGGGTCCGTCGAGTCGAGCACGTGCAGGCGGATCGCGGGTTCGGAGGTGGAGCGGTTGAAGACCTCGGGCGCGAGGCTCGAGCCGCCCATCCCGCACAGCACGGCGTCCGTGTACCCCTCGGCCCGCACGTCGCCGGCGAACGCGTCCAGCTCGTCGACGTGGTCGAGCATCTTCTCGGCGATGTCCAGCCAGCCGAGGCGGTCGGTCAGCTCGGGCGTGCTCCTGCCTCGCGCAGAGCGCTCGTCACCGCTTCGCTCGGGCGCCCACAGCGTGCCGTCACGGCGCCAGATCCGGTGCGCGACGTCATCGTCCTGCGCGCGGCGCACGCGGCCGGCCACGGCCTGCTCGAGCGCCGCCGGCAGGTCGGCCTCGATCGCGTCCGGGCGGCCGGTGACGATCGCCTCGCGCTTGCGCTCGATCCCGTCGAGCAGCTTGTTCATTGGGACGACGAAGGCGTCGATCCCGTCCCGCAGCAGCTTCGCGGTGACGTCGTCGAGGTCGACGCCGGCGTCGCGCAGGGCGTTCAGGTCGGGCGTGGGGTCGTCGGCCGCGGTGGCGCCCGTGACCTCCCCGGAGCTCCCGGCGGCGGTGAGCGTCGGCAGCGGCATGGTGTTCACCGTGTCCGGTCCCACCAGCCCGTAGACGTACATCGTCTCCGGGTAGGCGGGGTTCTTGACGCCCGTGGACGCCCACAGCGGCCGCTGCACGGGGCACCGGGCGGCGCGCAGGGCGGCGAACCGCTCGCCGCGGAACACGCGCTGGAAGGCCTGGTACGCGGCGCGGGCGTTGGCGAGCCCGGCCAGGCCGGCGAGGTCGGTGCGGCCGAGCGCCTCCAGCCGCCTGTCGACCTCCGTATCCACGCGCGACACGAAGAAGGAGGCGACGGAGTGGCGGTCGAGCGGCCGGCCGTCGGCCCGGCGGCGCTCCATCGCGCGGATGAACGCCTCCATCACGCGCTCGTAGGCGGAGACCGCGAACAGCAGCGTGACATTCACGTTGATGCCCTCGTACAGAGCCTGCTCGATCGCCGGGATGCCCTCGTCGGTGCCCGGGATCTTGATCATCAGGTTCGGGCGGTCGACGAGCTCCCAGTACATGCGCGCCTGCTCCAGCGTCCCCTCGGTGTCGTGCGCGAGCCGCGGCGCGACCTCGAGCGAGACGTAGCCGTCAAGGCCGCGGGTCTCGTCGTAGACGCCGAGCAGCACGTCGGCGGCGAGCTGGACGTCCCGGACCGCGAGGCGGCGGTAGACCTCGCGCGCGGACAGCCCCTCGCGCGCGGCGGCGACGAGGTCGTCGTCGTAGTCCGGGGAGCCGAGGATCGCCTTCTCGAAGATGGCCGGGTTGGAGGTGACCCCGCGCAGGGAGTCCTCGGCGACCATCCGGGCCAGCTCGCCGTCCTCGATCATGCCGCGACGGATCTGGTCGAGCCACACGCTGGTGCCGGCCGCGGTCAGCGCGGCCAGGCGCTCGTTGATCTGGGTGACGCTCATGGCCCCTCCGTCTGGGTTGCGGTTGGGACGCTACCGAGTCGCCTCGTAAGGGGTGCCGAGGGGGTGGGTAAGGGGTCGGGGGCCGAAGGTGAGGGAGACCTCCCGATGTTTTCGCGCCGTCTCAGCCGTAGCTTCATTGGTGTCAACGAAGCGCCCGCCCAGGAGCCCGACATGCACCCGCTGATCGCCGCCGCCGTCACCACGAACATCACCATGGACCGCCGCGAGCTCGCCGCCCGCGAGCACCGGCCCGTGGCCAGGCACCGGAGCGTCTCCCAGATGCCCGCCCCGGTCGTCATCCGCCCGGCCACGGCCGTCGACGCCGACGACCTCGCCCGCCTCGCCGAGCTGGACAGCGCCCCGCCGCTGCGCGGCGAGGTGGTGCTGGCCTACGCCGGCGGCGACATCCGCGCCGCGCTGTCGGTCGACAGCGGCCGCGCGGTCGCCGACCCCTTCTGGCACAGCGCCGAGCTGGTCGAGCTCCTGCGCGAGGCCGTGCGGCCGGAGAGCAGCCGCCGCCGTCGCGAGCGCCGGTTCGTCCGGCGGCGCGAGGCCGCGCTCGCCTAGTCTGCCCCGACTGTCGAGTTCGTCGGCGTGAGGCCGATGGACTCGACACTCGGCGCTCTAGACTCGGAAGGCATGGAGACCAAGGTCCAGAAGACCGACGAGCAGTGGCGCGCCGAGCTCACGCCCGAGCAGTACGAGGTGCTGCGCCGGGGCGGCACCGAGCGCGCCTTCACGGGCCGGTACTGGAACGCGCACGAGGACGGCACCTACCGCTGCGCGGCCTGCGGCGCGGAGCTGTTCTCCTCCGGCACCAAGTTCGACTCCGGCACCGGCTGGCCGAGCTTCACCGAGCCGAAGGTCGCGGAGGCGGTCGAGACGCGGCCGGACCGCTCGCTGGCGATGACCCGCACGGAGGTCGTCTGCCGCCGCTGCGGCGGCCACCTCGGCCACGTCTTCGACGACGGCCCGCGCGACGCGGGCGGCCTGCGCTACTGCATCAACTCCTGCGCGCTCGAGCTGGACGCCGGCGCCGGCTGAGGCCGGCTCAGGTGGATCACTCCACGCTTCCGGCGGGCACGACCCACTGGCAGCGCTGTCCGGTGACCGAGGCGATGGCGTCGAAGTCGGCGTCGTAGTGCAATACCGGAACGTCGAGCTCCTCCGCTGCCGCCGCGATCAGCAGATCCGGGATCTTGCGGCCGCGCTGGCTGCGGTGGGCGAGCAGACGCTGCACCTGAAGCGCGCGACGTACATGAGCCGCGGTCGTCTCGACGCGGTCGAACGCGTCGAGCGCCCCGACGAGTCGATCCCACTCGTCGGCGTTCCGCGCTGAGTAGCCCACCTCGAGGCCGCAGATGCTGGGACGACCGAGTCGACCGGCCGCCGCGAGCGGCTCGATCACCGATCGGACCTCCGTCCGCCCGAGGCGCTCGAGCACGCTCGTGTCGAGAATGACGCTCAGCGCCACGCGTCGGCGCGGTCGTCGAGGCGGGCGTCGGCCAGCACGTCGAGCGCCGCCGCCACCTGGCGTTCCCGCTGGGCAGTGGCCCGGCGGAGCGCTTCGTTGACGGTGTCCTTGATCGTCGTCGTGCCGAGCTCAGCCCGGGCCGCGCCGAGAGCATCCTCGTCGAGATCGATCAGGTGCTTGGCCACGGCTCTCGAATATATACGACGTGAGCATCGTATAGTCACGGAGCCGCGACGAACAGGCGCGCGTTGCGGTCCTGGCGGCGGCCGGCGAAGCCCTGCGGCCGGCCGCCCTGGGCATCGAGGTAGGCGAGCTCGCGCGCGGTCCCGGCCAGGCCGCGACCGTCGTGGTCGACCATCCAGGTCTCCAGCGCCACGCCGCCCGGGGCCTCGCGCAGGCGGAACATGCGGGCCTGCTGCGGGAAGTCGGCGAGCGACGAGGTGCTGACGAGCCAGTAGCCGGCGCGGGGCTCGATCGCGTTGCGGTGGCTGTTGCCGGCCACCGCCGCGACCACGCGCGGCGCGGCGTCCAGCACGGAGAGCGCCGTGTCGTCGAGCCGGTTGTGCGAGAAGACCACGATCCAGCGCTCGCCCGCGGCCTCGATCTCCTCGCGGAGCCACGCGACCTGGTCGCTGGTGACGAGGCCGCGCGAGCCGCCGCCGCGGTCGACGGTGTCGAGCACGATCGCGCGGAGGCGGCCGCCGATGTCGAGCGCGTAGTCGAGCCGGCCGGCCGGGCTGACGCCGGCCGCGGCCGCCAGGCGCTCCACGAC